>JAFAZJ010000136.1 GCA_019239835.1 Alphaproteobacteria bacterium
CCCTGGGCGCCGCGCCGGGCGAAGCGCTACGCCGTGTGCATGCGCCGATGCTCCGGGGCGCTCTGGCGACCGCCGGGCTGATTGTCTTCGTCGACGCGATGAAGGAGTTGCCGGCCACCTTGATGCTGCGGCCTTTCAATTTCGACACGCTGGCGGTGCAGGCCTACAACCTGACACGCGATGAGCGACTGGCCGAGGCATCGACCGCCGCACTCAGCATCCTTGCGGTTGGCCTGCTGCCGCTGATCGTGCTCACTCGCACCATCCTCGGTGCCCGACCTGGCAGCGCTGAGCCGCCGCTGTGAGCGCCGACTGTCACGCGAATTGCATCTCGCGCCGGGACAATGGACGCCTCTACACTGCCGGGGCTCGGGGGAGATAGCTGATGGCGTATGATTACGACCTGGTGGTGATCGGCTCAGGGCCGGCCGGCCAGCGCGCGGCGATCCAGGCGGCCAAGATCGGCAAGCGCGTGATGCTGGTCGAGCGCCAGGACGTGGTCGGCGGCGTCTGCATCAACACCGGCACGATCCCGTCCAAGACCCTGCGCGAGGCGGTGCTGCATCTGAGCGGCCATCGCGAGCGCGGAATCTACGGTGCGTCGTACCAGGTGAAGCAGAACATCACCATCGAGGACCTGCACTTCCGCACCGCGCACGTGATCCGCCACGAGATCGACGTCACGCGCCACCAGCTGCAGCGCAATCGCATCGAGGTCGCCGTCGGCAACGCCGCCTTCGCCGACGCCCACACCGTGCGCATCGAGGACGTGCCCGGCCGCAACATCCGCAACGTCACGGCGGAATTCGTCGTCATCGCGTCAGGCACGCAGGCGACGCGCGACGGCAGCATTCCCTTCGACGGCCAGCGCATCATGATCAGCGACGACGTGATGACCATGAAGAAGCTGCCGCGCACGCTCACGGTGATCGGCGCCGGCGTGATCGGCATCGAGTACGCCACCATCTTCGCCGTGCTGGGCGTACGCGTGACCCTGGTCGACAAGCGCGACCGGCTGCTGCCCTTCATCGACCGCGAGATCACCGATGCGCTGGCCTACCAGATGCACGAGCATCGCGTGACGCTCAGGCTCGGCGAGGAGGTCAAGGGCATCGAGCCGTTCGCCGACGAGCGCGGCGAGCGCGTGCGCGTCACCCTGGTCTCGGGCAAGCAGATCGTCAGCGAGTCGGCGCTCTATTCGATCGGCCGCACCGGCGCCACCGCCAAGCTCGACCTCAAGGCCGCCGGCGTCGAGGCCGACGAGCGCGGCCGGCTGAAGGTCAACGAGCACTACCAGACCAACCAGCCGCACATCTACGCGGTGGGCGACGTGATCGGCTTTCCCAGCCTGGCGTCAACGTCGATGGAACAGGGCCGCCGCGCCGCCTGCCACGCCTTCAACGTCACCGCCGAGAGCGTGCCCTCGCTGTTCCCCTACGGCATCTACACCATCCCCGAGATCTCGACCGTGGGCCGCACCGAGGAGGAGCTCACGCACGACGGCATCCCCTACGAGATCGGCAAGGCGAGCTACCGCGAGATCGCGCGCGGCCAGATCATCGGCGACAACGCCGGCCTCTTGAAGCTGATCTTCCACCTCGACACGCGCGAGCTGCTCGGCGTGCACATCATCGGCGAAGGCGCCAGCGAGCTGATCCACATCGGCCAGGCGGTGCTCGCGCACAAGGGCACGATCGACTACTTCGTCAACACGGTGTTCAACTATCCGACGCTCGCGGAGTGCTACAAGACCGCGGCGTTCGACGGCATCAACCGGCTGGGTTGATCGCGACGAACAGAACACCCCAGGCATTCCCGGATTCGCGATCGATCTGACGCGCCGCGCATTGACAATGCGCGGTCAAACGTGTTCAATGAGCGCTCACTAATGATCTCTTTATAATTGCTTTTTTACCCGCGTCTGCAATCGGAAACGGGGAGATATAAATGCCTTTGTGGAGCCACACCCATCCGGGAATTTTCATCGACGACTCGCCCTCTGGATTTTTCGCAGGTTGTAGCGCCGACCTGAATCGCATCGCCAGCGGCGACCTCGGCAAGCGCTTCCTCGGCCTGCTCAGCAAGCGAACGCAAGGCATCGGCACGAAAGCCGGAAGCAACGTCGTGATCATGTATACGAACAAGGTCTCCTTGACGGCGCAGTCCTCCAACGAGGACGGCCGCGAGGTGCGAAAGGACGCCCGTCCGGGCAGCATCGTAAGGCTGCCGGCCATGGGCACCGGCTCGGTCGTTCGCTATGGCCACAACATAGAATCGACGTACACGACCGTGTGCAAAATCCACATGCCGCCCTACATCGCGCTCTCGCATGAGCTCGTCCACGCCTTTCACGTCATCAGTGGCGACGTGGTCAAGGAGTATGACTGGGGCACGGACGGCGCCATCATCGAGGAGGCGCGTACGGTCGGCCTGGGGCCCTACAAGAACAAGACCTTCACAGAGAATGCGTTCCGCAAGGAGCACAACCTGGTTTTGCGCACCTATTACAGCAAGTCGGGCGACTGCGATGACCTGCCCTCGCTGACGGGCGTGACCTGATCGCCGCACGGGTGATCAGGGCCTGACCGGCAACCGCCTGAAACGACGCAGTCAGCATCACTCGCCGGGTTGTGCGGGAGCGGGAAGCGGCGGCAGCGCGGACGGCGTTGTCGACGCTGCCGCAATCTGGCGCTTGGCGAGACGCGTGCGCAGCCAGCGTTCGGCGGGATTCTCGACGGTGTAGTGCAGCACCGTCGCCGCCGCGATCGATGCCAGGCCGGCGGCGATGGTGCTCGCCGGCGTGCTCCAGCCGCTCGCTGTCAGCCAGCGGATCAGCGGAAATCCCAGGCCGACATGCACGAGATAGAGCGGATAGGAGATGCGGCCGAGGAAGACCAGCGGCGGCACGGCGAAGCGGTTGCCCTGCGGCTCGGTCATGAACCAGACCAGGGCGGCGAAGCACACGGTCAGGATGAAGTAGAGCAAACCCGAGGCATTGAAGGCGCGCTCGCCGCCGCCCAGCGCCGTCACCGCGATGGCGATGGCGAGCGCGATCCAGGTGATCGGCCGCGCTTCGCGCATGTGTATGCGATACAGGCACATGCCAATCAGGAAGAAATTGCTGTAGCCGGCCAGCAGCAGGATCGACGTGCGGCGATGCAGCTTCACATCGACGAACGCCAGGAACGCCAGGCCGATGGCGATCGCCAGCAGGCCGAGCCATTCGACGCGGCGCAACAGGCCCAGCGCCAGCACGCAGGCCATGAAGCCGTAGAACACCACCTCGTAGGTCAGAGTCCAGTACGGCAGGTCGACGTTGCTTTGGCCAAACAGCTCGGCCGCCATGGTGAGGTTGGCGAGGAACTGCAGCGGCGTCGGCATCTGCAACGGCGGCATCGGCCAGAAGATCAGGATCGCCGTCGTCAGCAGCAGCGCGGCAACGAAAGGCGGGAACAGCCTGGAGAAGCGCGACACCGCGAAGTCGCGCACGGTGGCGCGCCGCTCGATCGTCATCAGGATGACGAAGCCCGAGATGATGAAGAACAGCTCGACGCCGAAATGACCGGCATGCAGGTTCACGAAGAGCCGCGTGCGCCCCTGGTACAGCTCGTCGTAGTACTCACCGTGGTGGTGCAGCATGACGGCGATGGCCGCCAATCCGCGCAGCACGTCGAGCCCCGCAATTCGGCGCGCTTCCATGACCATGTGAGACCTCGCGAATGCGTCTCGTCATTGACCATCACGCAACCGCGAGCGGTGTGATCAAGACGTGACATCACCCGTTGGTTACACTCGGCGTGCGGGAAGCCGTGCTAGCCTGGAAGGTCGCGGCCCCCCGGTTATGACGACGTAGGACGCCAGCCACTCGCGCTGTTCAGCAAATCGGCGGCGTTTGCATCCATGCGTCCGTCATTCTGAACACGACGCGAGCAATCTGCCTCTTTGACGAACCGAACGGCATCGCGCCGCCCGCAGAACGTCCATGAGCGCTGCCGTCTTAGGCACTGAGCGCGCCCTCTTGGCCGCGGCATTGCTCTTGCATCAGGCAGGGCACCAGCAGCCGAGGCGTCCGGGAGAGACGAGCGGATGGTCGGAGCCCCCGACATTGAACTGATCGCCCTGACCAAGCGCTACGGTCAGACCGTCGCGGTCGACAATATCAACCTGAAGATCCCCGCCGGCACCTATTGCTGCCTGCTGGGCCCCAGCGGCTGCGGCAAGACTTCGACCCTGCGCATGATTGCCGGCCACGAGGACGCCAGCGACGGCGACGTCATCCTCGGTCGCGACAACATCACCGACCTGCCGCCGGCCAAGCGCGGCACGGCGATGATGTTCCAGAGCTACGCGCTCTTCCCGCATCTCGACTGTGTCGACAACGTCGCCTTCAGCCTGAAGATGCGCGGGATCGACAAGGCCACGCGGCGGCGGCGCGCCATGGAGCTGCTGCAGCGCGTGCAGATGGAGCCCTACGCCCAGCGCTTCCCGGCGCAGCTCTCGGGCGGCCAGCAGCAGCGCGTGGCGCTGGCGCGCGCGCTGATCACCGATCCGTCGGTACTGCTGCTCGACGAGCCGCTGTCGGCGCTCGATCCCTTCCTGCGCGTGAAGATGCGCGAGGAGCTCAAGGCGCTGCAGACGCGGCTGGGCATCAGCTTCATCCACGTCACGCACAGCCAGGAAGAGGCAATGGCGCTGGCCGACCTGGTGGTCGTGATGAACCACGGCAGGGTCGACCAGGCGGCACCACCGCGCGAGATCTTCAACAAGCCGGCTTCGGCCTTCGTCGCGCGCTTCATCGGTGGCCACAACGTGCTCGCCGCGATACGCGACGGTGCCAACGCGGCGAAGCTGGGCGACGGCACGCGCGTGCCGGTGCCGGCCAACGGTCACGCCAGCGGCGAGATCCACGTCGCCGTGCGCGCCGATCGCATCGAGATCGGCCGGCCGGGTGCCCTGGGCAGCGCGGGCGTGAAGCTCAGCGGCACGGCGCGCTCGGTCGAATACCTCGGCACCACGGTGCAGATCGGCGTCGAGATCCCCGGCATCGAGGCGTTCTCCGCCGTCATTCCCGAATCGAGGTTCTACGCCGCGCCTGTCGCCCCGGGCGACGCGATCGCGGTGGGTTGGGCATCCGAGGACGTGCACGTCATCGGCCATTGAAGAAGAGGAGAGGCAATATGAGCGAGAAGAAGACGATGGCCGCGGGACGCCGCGCCATGTTGAAGGGCACGGCGGCGCTGGCCGGCACGGCGCTGGGCAGCGGCGCGCTGGGCGGCTTCCCGACCATCTGGGGCCAGACGACCAAGAACATCGCCCTGCGCCAGTTCGGCACCGGCGTGTCGAACATCAACGAGATCGCCGACAAGTGCAAAGCCGACCTCGGCATCACCCTGCAGATGACCGCGCTCGACTCCGACGCAGTCGTGCAGCGCGCGGTGACGCAGCCCAACAGCTACGACATCGCCGACATCGAGTACTGGATGGTCAAGAAGGTCTTCCCGGCCAACGTGCTGCAGGCGATGGACGTCAAAAAGATCAAGTACTTCGACAAGATCGTGCCGATCTTCACGTCAGGCAAGCTCAAGCCCGACAGCAAGATCGCGCAGGGCACGGCGCCGAGCACCGTGGGCTTCGTCGAAGGCGCGGGCTCGACCAAGTTCGCCAAGGGCCAGACCGGCTGGTTCACCATGATTCCCACGATCTACAACGCCGACACGCTGGGCATCCGCCCGGACCTCGTCGGCCGCGAGATCACCTCGTGGAAGGACATCCTCGATCCGAAGTTCAAGGGCAAGACGTCGATCCTCAACATCCCCTCGATCGGCATCATGGACGCCGCGATGATCTGCGAGTCGGCGGATATCGTGAAGTACGGCGACAAGGGCAACATGACCAAGGCAGAGATCGACAAGACCATCGCCTTCCTGATCAAGACCAAAAAGGACGGCCAGTTCCGCGCCTTCTGGAAGACCTTCGACGAGTCGGTCAACCTGATGGCCTCGGGCGAGGTGGTGATCCAGTCGATGTGGTCGCCGGCGGTGACCGCGGTGCGCTCGAAGGGCGTGCAGTGCATCTACCAGCCGCTGAAGGAAGGCTATCGCGCCTGGGGCGGCGGCCTGGGCCTTGCCAAGCATCTCACCGGCGACAAGCTCGCGGCGGCCTACGACTACATCAACTGGTACATGTCGGGCTGGGTCGGCGCCTTCCTCAACCGGCAGGGCTACTACTCCGCCGTGCTCGACACCGCCAAGGCCAACATGAGCGAGGACGAGTGGGGCTTCTGGATGGAAGGCAAACCGGCCAAGGGCGAGATCAAGAACCCGCAGGGCAAGGTCATGGAGAAGCCCGGCGCGGTGCGCGACGGCGGCTCGTTCTACGATCGCATGGGCGCGGTGTCGTGCTGGAACGCGGTCATGGATGAGGACCGTTACATGGTCCAGAAGTGGAACTCGTTCATCGCGGCGTAAGCGCCAACTTGCACCGCCCCCTCACCCCCAGCCCCTCTCCCGCGAGGGGAGAGGGGAGCAAGAGGCATTTCGCTCATATCCCCCTCTCCCCTTGCGGGAGAGGGGTTAGGGGTGAGGGGTTTCGAGACTCGATCCTGAAGTAGAGTCATGTCCGTCCGCAGCCCGAGCTGGGTGCCGTATCTCCAGGTGACGCCGCTGTCGCTGGTGTTCCTGGTGTTCCTTGTCGTGCCGATCCTGACCATCGTCGTAGTCAGCTTCTTCGACTACGACACCACGCGCCTGCTGCCCGATTTCGTGCTGACCAACTACGAGGAGCTGCTGACCTCCTCGATCACCTGGCGCACCTACGTCCAGACGCTGGAATTCGCCGCCATCACCTGGGTCTGCACCCTGCTGATCGGCTTCACCGTCGCCTACTTCCTCGCCTTCCATATCCGCTCGACAACGTTGCAGACGGTACTGTTCCTGATCTGCACGATCCCGTTCTGGACCTCGAACATCATCCGCATGATCTCGTGGATCCCGTTCCTCGGCCGCAACGGCGTGCTCAACACCGCGCTGCAGGGCGCCGGCATCATCGACCATCCGCTCGAGTTCCTGCTGTTCTCCGATTTCGCCGTCGTGCTGGCCTACGTGCACCTCTACACGCTGTTCATGGTGGTGCCGATCTTCAACTCGATGGTGCGTATCGACCGTTCGCTGATCGAGGCGGCGCTCGACGCCGGCGCTTCGGGCCGGCAGATCCTGTGGAACGTGATCATCCCGCTGTGCAAGCCGGGCATCGCCATCGGCTCGATCTTCGTCGTCACCATCGTCATGGGCGATTTCGTCACCGTGCGCCTGATGAGCGGCGGCCAGAGCGCCTCGGTCGGGCTGATGATGATCAACGCCATGTCGCTGCTGCAGTATCCCGCCGCCGCGGCCAACGCCGTCGTGCTGCTGATCCTGGTGCTGATGACGGTGGCGCTGATGATCCGCGTCGTCGACATCCGCAAGGAGCTGTAGCGATGCGCGACGGCAGCCGGCGCCCCGCCTCGTTCTACCTGCTGGCCATCTTCTTCGGCCTGTTCGTGCTGTTCCTCTACGGCCCGACCTCGACCATCGTCATCCTCTCGTTCCAGGGCCCGTCGGGTGGCCTGACCTTCCCGATGAACGGCGTGTCGTTCCACTGGTTCGGCAATCTCTTCGGGCGCCAGATGGTCGGTGACTTCGCCGGATCGCTGCAGCGCTCGATGCTGCTGGGCGTCGCCACCATGCTGGTGACGGTGGCGGTGTCGTTCGCCGCCGGCCTCGCCTTCCGCAAGCGCTTCAAGGGCGCGACCCTGGTCTTCTACCTCGCCATCGCCAGCCTGATCGTGCCCTCGATCCTGATCAGCCTGGGCATCGGCCTGCTGTTTCGCGTGCTCGAATGGGATCCGGCCTGGTACAGCTCGGCCTTCGGCGCGCACCTGTCGTGGACCCTGCCCTTCGGCCTGCTGATCATGTTCGCGGTCTTCAACCGCTTCAGCCCGAGCTACGAGGAAGCCGCACGCGATCTCGGCGCCTCGCCCTGGCAGACGATCCGCCATGTCGTGCTGCCGATCGTGCTGCCCAGCCTGATCGGCGTCGGCCTGTTCGGCTTCACGCTCTCCTACGACGAGTTCGCCCGCAGCCTCTACACGGCGGGCACCTTCAACACGCTGCCGCTGGAGATCTACGGCATGACCACCAACGTCACCACGCCGGTGCTCTATGCGCTGGGCACGGTGACGACAGGCGTGTCGTTCCTGGTGATCGCCATCGCGCTGGGCACCTTCCTCATCATCCGCCGCCGCCGCGCGCGCTTCGGCAGCGACGCCGGCCACGGCGTCTAGAAGCACTCTGTCATCCCGAGCGCAGCGAGGGATCCAGGCATTTCTCCTAGATCCCTCGCTGCGCTCGGGATGACATGTGGGTTTGATAACCGCTGGCTGCTCTAGCCGCTGCGCGCGCGATAGAGCGCCCGCGCCACCGCTTCGTGCTCGCGGCACCCGGCGAGTCCCGGCACGCTGACCAGGTCGGCGCTCGCGCTGCCGCCCGTCGCGGTTGCCAGCTCGAAGCGCACCGAATGGAATCCGGGATAGGTGCCACCGGCCGGACGCAGCAGCGCATCGAGCTTGCCCGCCATCAACGCGGCGACGTCATCGCTGGTCCTGATGTCGACCAGCGCTTTCGCCTTCGCGGTCGCCAGCCAATCGATGGCGGGACCGCCTGATGACATCAGCTTGCGCGCGACACCCAGCCTCAGCCGCCGCCCCTTCAGCGCCGGCGCCACCGTTTCCATCGCCTTGGAGATCGTATGGAACGCCGAGGTCAGCGGCGGCACGAGCGCCTCGCCTGATGGCGTCAGTACCAGCGCGCGATGCAGCCGGCGGAACAGCGCCACGCCCATGCTGCGTTCCAGCGCCTTGACCTGCTGGCTCACCGCACCCGGTGTCACGCTGAGCTCGTCGGCGGCACGCTTGAAGCTGAGATGGCGCGCGGCCGCCTCGAAGGCGCGCAGGCCGTTGAGCGGTGGCAATCGATGGCTCATGGCGGCACTGTCTTGCAATAGATTTTCTGCGTCAACCATCGACATCAAATCGGTTGAGCGGCGGCCGGCAAGGCGCACATAAGGCGCCAACCCGAACAAGGATGAAGCCCATGCCCACCGAGCAGGAAGCGCCGATCAGCCATCTGCAGCGCCGCAAGATCGAGGGCCGCGTGCTGATCCCGTTCATCGAGGCCTGTCGCGAACGCCTCGGCGATGAGGTCACGCGCGACCTTGTCGTCACCACCATCCGCCGTCTCGCCGCGGAAGACGGCGAACGCTGGGCCAAGACCTTCGGGCCGCAGGTCGCGGGGTTGCGCAAGGTCGTCGAAGATGTCTGGGCGAGCGGCGGCAGCCAGGAAATCTCGGTGACGGCGGAGACCGCCGACCGGCTGGAGTTCAACGTCACGCGCTGCCGCTACGCCGAGTTCTACCAGGAGCTCGGCCTGGCCGATCTCGGCGCGCTGATCCATTGCAGCCGCGACCACGCGATGATCGCCGGCTTCAATGACGACCTCGAGCTGGAGCGCACGCAGACCTTGATGAGTGGCGCGCCGCATTGCGACTTCCGCTTCCGGCGCAAATCATGACCGTCTCCCTCATCGAGCAGGCCAGGATCCAGGCCGAAATGCTGGTGCCCCTGGTGAAGGCCCTGCAAGCCGAGCTGGGCGAAGCACGCGCCAACGCGCTGGTGCGTCGCACGCTGGGCGATGTCTTCCGCCGCTACGGCGAAGCGTTCCGGCGCGCCAAGCCCGACTCCGACGTTGGCACGACCATGGCGTCGGCGTTCAGGACGTATGCACGCGATGGCGCGCTCGACTACGACGTGGTCGAGCAGTCGGCGGAGTCTTTCGCGATCGACGTAACGGCGTGCCGGTACGCGGCGTTCTACAAGGCCCTGGGTGAGCCCGAGCTGGGCTTCCTGCTGGTCTGCGGCGCGGACTTCCCGGTGGCCGAGGGCATCGGCGGCGACATCGAGCTTCAGCGCACGCAGACGATCATGCAGGGCGCCAGCCACTGCGACTTCCGCTATCGGCGAACCAAGTAGCGTTCCATCTGTCATTCCGAGCGCAGCGAGGAATCCAGGCAACTCCCTGGATTCCTCGCTGCGCTCGGAATGACAGGCGAGCGAAACGAAAACGGGCGCC
>JAFAZJ010000143.1 GCA_019239835.1 Alphaproteobacteria bacterium
CGAGGAAATTCACCGCAAAGGCCGGGCACGCGGGATCGAGACCGTCGAGCTGGGCTGGATCCTCGAGAAGAACACCCCGATGCGCCGGATGATCGAACGGATCGGGGGCGTGAAGGTAAAAACCTACCGCATCTATGAGCGATCCCTGGCCTCGTGAGGGAACGCCGCCCCGCCCCTGCGGTTTTCCACCGCCATGTGTCAGGGTAGACTTGGCCCTGCCGGCAGTCTAGGTAATGGGGTGGCTGTGAGGATACACTCGGAATGAGCACGACCGTCGACATGGAATCGCCCCTGGCGCAGCAGATCATCGATGTGATCGCGCGCGAGGGCATGGTCGACCGCGAGAAGATCACCGCCACGGCGACTCTTGAGGATCTCGGCCTGCAGTCGATCGATATGGTCATGATCCTCAACGGAATTGAGGAAAAGTTCGACATCTACGTGCCGATGGACGAATCGATCCAGAAAATCGCCAATGTGGGCGATGTCATCGCGGTGGTGAGTGGGCTCGTCGAAGCCGGCGGCCCGAAACCTGACGCCAAGCCGCAGGGACAGACCATTTGACCAACCAAGTCGCTGTTACCGGACTCGGGTGCATCTCGGCGCTGGGTCCGGACGTAGCCGCGTTCTGGGCCGGGCTGAGCGCCGGCCGCAGCGGCATCCAGGCCCTGGAATTCGAGGGTGCCGAGGAGCTGCACGTCAAGATCGGCGGGCAGATCAAGCGCTTCGATGCCAGCGCCCATTTCAGCCCCGCCAAGCTGCCCTTCCTCGATCCCTTCGCCCAGTTCGCCCTGGTGGCGGCGCGCGAAGCGACCAAGGACGCCGGGCTGACGGCCGCCGAGTTGGCCGGGCCGCGCACCGCGGTGATCCTGGGCACCGGTATCGGCGGCATCAGCACGCTGACCGATGCCTTCCGCGCGCGTTTCGCCCTGGGCAAGCGGCGCATCGACGCCGCGACCATTCCCAAGGCGATGCCCAATGCCGCCACCAGCCACGTGGCGATGGAGTTCGGCGTCAACGGTCCGGCCTTCGCCATCTGCAGCGCCTGCTCGTCGGCCAACCATGCGATGGGTCTGGCGCTCGGGATGGTACGCTCCGGCATGGTCGATCGCGCCATCACCGGCGGCACCGAGGCCAATCTCAATCTGGCTAACGTCAACGCCTGGGAAGCGCTCAAGGTGCTGACGCCCGACGCCTGCCGGCCGTTCTCGCGCGGTCGCAACGGCATGTCGCTGGGCGATGGCGCGGGCATCGTCATCCTCGAGCGCATGGATTTCGCGCGCACACGCGGTGCGAAGATCTATGCCGAGATGGCGGGCTCGGGCGCCTCGTCGGACGCCGGCGACCTGCTGCGGCCCGATCCCAAGGGCGCCGGTCTGGCGATGCGCCAGGCGCTGGCCGATGGCGGGCTGGCGCCCGAGGACATCGACTACATCAACGCCCACGGCACCGGCACCTTGCTCAACGACCCGGTCGAGACGGCGGCGATCCGCCTGGTGTTCGGCGGGCATGCCGACAAGCTCGCGGTGTCGTCGACCAAGTCGATGCACGGCCACGCGCTGGGCGCCGCCGGTGCGCTGGAGATGGTGGCGACGGTGCTGGCGCTGAAGCATCAGGTCGCGCCGCCGACGGCCAACTGGCTCGAGCGCGATCCCAAGTGTGACCTCGACTACGTGCCCAACGAGGCGCGCGCCATGCCGATCCGCGCGGCGATGTCCAATTCCTTCGCCTTCGGCGGGCTGAACGCGGTGCTGACCGTCAAGCGCGCAGGCTGAGACGCTGACCACGGTCGCCTTCACCGTCGATGCCGCCGAGGTCGAGGCCTTCGCCGAGTCGCTGGGCCTGCCGGCATCGCCGGTGCCGCCGACCTTCCCGATCCGCTTCTTCTTCCATCCCGCCATCCGCGCGGCGCTGGCGGCGTTCCTGCCCGCCGATGGCTCGTTGCCGATCCATATCGGCCAACGTTTCCGCTATCACCGCCCGATCGTCGTCGGCGAGACGCTGACCTGCAACGTCAGCACCATGCCGGCCGACCAGACGCGGCCCTTCGCGCTGATCCGACTAGACGTCAGCGACGGCACCGGCGCGGCGGTCTGTCAGGCCGAGAGCGAAATCGTCATCGCCCAGCCGGGCTTCAGCTGGGACCGACCGCGATGAGCCCGCCGCGCCCGGGCGAGAAGCTGCCGTCCATACCGCTGGGCACCTTCGATGCCGCCGCCATCGCGCGCTACGCGCAGGCGTCGGGCGACGTCAATCCGGTGCATCTCGACGCTGCCGCGGCGCGCGCCATCGGTCTGTCCGATCAGATCGCGCATGGCATGCTGGTGATGGGCCGCCTGTCGCGTCTGGCGCTGGAGTGGCGCGCCGGCGCCGTGCTCGAGGCCTTCGAGTGCCGCTTCACGCGGCCGGTACCGGCCGGCTCGACACTCAGCGGCGAGGGCCGGGTCGCCAAGGTCGACGGCGGTCGTGTGATCCTGCGCCTGCTGGCACGCGATGACGCGGGCGCCATCGCCGTCATGGGCGAGGCGACGCTGCGTCTGCCGGGCTAGAGCGCGATCTGTCATCCTCTGGGCCGTCCGCGGCCCCTGTAGCGCGGCGAGGGATCTCTGATCGGCGGAAAGATTCCTCGCTACGCTCGGAATGACAGAGAGGGCGTCACGCCGCCTTCTGCGCTTCCTCGATGATGTGCAGGAACTGCTCGGTGCAGGCGCGCCAGGAGAATTTCAGCGCCACCTCGCGGCAGCGCTCGGGCGAGATCGTCAACGCCTTGCGGCAGGCGGCGCCGAGATCGTCGTCGAACACCACGACCTCGTGCGGGCCGAAGATCTCGACGAGATGCGGCGAGGGCAGCGCGGCGACCGGCACGCCCGAGGCCAGCGCCTCCAGCACGACGAGGCCGAAGGTGTCGAGCAGGCTGGGAAAGACGAAGACGTCGGCCTCGGCATAGCACTGCGCCAATTCCTCGCCCTGCTTGTTGCCGAGAAACACCGCGTCGGGATAGCGCTCGCGCAGCATGCTCAGCTGCGGGCCGTCGCCGACGACCACCTTGGTGCCGTCGGTCGTGGCCTTGAGGAAGACCTCGATGTTCTTCTCGTCGGCGACGCGGCCGACATACATGTGGATCGGTCGCGGATACTGCGTCCAGGTCTTCGGCCGGGGATGATAGTTGTCGGCGTCCACGCCGCGCTGCCAGATGCGCAAATTGCCGAAGCCGTGCCGCTCGAGCTCGTCGGCCAGCGATTTCGAGGGTACCAGCACCGGCGCGCGCTTGCCGTGGAACAGCCGCATGTAGCCATAGAGCACGCCCTCGGGGATGCCATGGCGGATGCGTGCGTACTCTGGAAAGCGGGTGTGGAAAGCCGTGGCGAAACGCATGCCATGGCGCCAGCACCACATCCGCGTGCACAGGCCGAGCAGGCCCTGGGTGGCGATATGCACGAACTCCGGTTTGAACTCGCGCATCAGCCGCGCCAGCTTGGGATACCAGGCGAAGACGATCGGGTCCTCGCGGTACCACGGCAGCGGCACGCTGCCGAATTCCTCGGGCGTCAGCAGCAGCACCTCGTGGCCCATGGCACGCAATTCACGCACCGTGGCGTCCAGGGTCCGGGCGATACCATTCAGTTGGGGGAACCAGCAATCCGTCGAGATGGCGATACGCATCGCGGTCGCCTAACAGATAACGCGCATGACATGAAGCCCGTTCAGACGCCGGCGAATCACGTAATATGCCGTAATATTGCGTGGGTTGGGCGACCCTTGGTCGCGGCGGGCCGTTGGCAGGGGTCAGGGATTTCCGCTACAAGCGCGCGGTTCGCCTGCGTTCGCCCACTACCAAGACAATGTCAGCCAAGACCGATCTGCCGCGCCTGGGCGACGAGCCCCTTACTGTTGCCTGCGTCTACCGCTCCGGCGGACGGCTCTACTCGACGCGCTACGTCGAAGTCCTGCGTAACATGGTGAAGCGCAACCTCACCCTGCCGCATCGCTTCGTCTGTCTCAGCGACGTCGAGGACGTGCCCTGCGAGCGCATCCCGCTGGTCGCCAACTGGCCGGGCTTCTACAGCAAGATCGAGCTCTACCGCCCAGGGCTGTTCAAGGGCCCGGTGCTCTACTTCGACCTCGACACGGTGATCCACGGCAACATCGATCAGCTGGCGCTGACGGGCATGCAGTCGACCTTCGGCTGCACCAGCGATCCCAAGGGCGGCCACTTCAACAGCTCCGTGGTGTCGTTCACCGTCGACTGCTCGTTCGTCTTCGAGGAGTTCGGCAAGACCGGCGCGTGGATCCAGAACTGGCACCACCACGTCTGGTTCACCTTGCGCCGCGTCGGCCTCGACGGCCTGATCGCGCTGGGCAGCAGCTACGGCGACCAGGGCTTCACCGAGGCCTCGCTGCAGAAGCGCGGCGTGCCGATCGTCCATCTCGACACCGCCCTGCCCGGCACGATCTCGATCTACAACTACGGCGGCGCGACCACGGCCGAGCCACCCGGCAGCGTCTGCCTGATGATGGGACGACCCAAGCCGCGCGAGATTGCGTCCGGCTGGGTTCCCCAACACTGGCGCTGACATGCTGAGCGTGGTCAGCGTCTTCAAGTCCGGCGGGGATTACTTCCCCAAATACGTGCGCGTGCTGCGCGACGCGGTGCGCCGCCATCTGCCGATCGAGCACCGCTTCGTCTGCCTGACCGATGTCGAGGTCGCCTGCGAACGCATCCCGCTGCTCCATGGCTGGCCGAGCTTCTACAGCAAGATCGAGGTCTTCCGGCCCGGCCTGTTCGACGGACCGGTCCTCTATCTCGACCTCGACACGGTGATCTGCGGCGATCTCAGCGACCTCGCGCGCCTGGCCGGCGAGGTCGGCTTCGCCGCCGTCTGCGATCCGTGGAACGGCCACTTCAACAGCAGCATCCTGGCCTTCACCATGGATTGCTCGTTCATCTACCACGAGTTCGCATCGCGTCCCCGGCACTACCAGCGGGTCCACCAGCGCGGCGGCAGCAGCTACGGCGACCAGGGCTTCACCGAGCGCCGGCTGCGCGAGCGCGACGTCACCATCGAGTACGTCGACCGTCTGCTGCCCGGCCAGGTGATCAACCATTTCAACATCGGCGCCTACGGCGTGCCGGTCGAGGACGCGCGTATCTGCATGATGATGACCCGCCCCAAGCCGCACGAGGTCGAGGGCTGGGTGGCGAAGCACTGGTACTGAGCGTGGCCCGCCCCAGCCTCGGCAGCGCCCCCCTCACCGTCGCCTGCGTCCTGCGGCGCGGCGGGTTGTACTGGGGCTCGCGCGAGGGACCGTATTTTTCAAAATATGTGCGCATCCTGCGCGACGCGGTCGCCCAGCAGCTCAGCCTGCCGCATCGCTTCGTCTGCCTGACCGACGTTGCCGTGCCGTGCGCGCATATCGAGCTGCACGAGTTCTGGCCCGGCGCCTGGGCCAAGCTCGAGCTGTTCAAGCGCGGCCTGTTCGATGGGCCGGTGCTGTATTTCGACCTCTCCGCCGTGGTGCTGGGCGGGCTCGACGAGCTGGCGCGGGCCGCGCTCGACGGCGATTTCGGCGCCGTGCGCCACCGCCAGGGTGGGCTCGACGCGACGGTGATGGCGTGGCGGGTCGATTGTTCATTCATCCAACGCCGCTACGGTTGGTTGCCGGAGTTCTGGCGCTATCGCCATCGGGCGCAGGGCCACCGCGGTTTCATCGAGGCCGAGCTCGGCCGCGCCGGCATCGCCTGGCATCCGATCGACGCGGCGCTGCCCGGCGCGGTGATCGACTACGCCGGGCTGGGCCCTGATGGTGCCATCCCGTCGTCAGCCCGGCTCTGCGTTTTCCACGGCAGGCCCCGGCCGCACGAGCTGGAAATCGAGCAATTCGCGCACTGGGACCGCGCAGGCCCGAATTGACCCCCCCGGATCTCCTCTCTACAAAGAAAGCCGCATGAGCTCGCTCTACGTCGCCGTCAATCTGCGCAAGAACGTGCTGCAAGAGCCGCTCACTGGCATTCCCAGGGTCGAGTACGAAATCGCGCGCGAGCTAGAGGCGCGGGGCGGTCACGTCTTGCGCTACGACCAGCTGCTGGGCCGCTTTCGCGTCACGCCGCTGGAGAACGGGCGCACACGGCAGGCGGCCAAGGCCCCGCCCGCCATGGGCAATGGCGACACGATCGTCGTGCCGGCGATCTTCTGGCGCCAGGGCCATATCGACGACCTCGTGCGCCGACGTCAGGTGAACAAGGTTCGCATCGGCGTCTACGTCCACGACATCATGCCGATCCGCCGGCCCGAGCTGGTCAGCAACGAGAACGGCGCCATGGATTTTCGCCGTTTTGTCGATGCCATGATCGACTGCGCCGACTGGCTATGCGTCAGCTCGCGCTTCGTCGGCCAGGACCTCACCGCCTACGTGCGCGAGACCAGCAAGCGCACGATCCCGGTGCACCACGTGCCGCTCTGCGCCGACCTCAAGGACCGGGTGGAAGAGGACTTCACCAGGCGTCTGCGCGGGCTCGACCTGCCGCGCGACGGCTATGTCCTCTATGTCTCGACGCTCAACCCGCGCAAGAACCACACCGGCATGTACTGGCTGTGGCGCCAGCTGGCCGCCGAGATGGGCGACGCCACCCCGCCTCTGGTGCTGGCCGGCCAGCGCGGCTGGAACGACCGCGATATCTTCGACCTGATGTCGCGCGACCGCGAGATGTGGGACCGCCATATCCGCTTCGTCGAGGGCCCCTCGGACGCCGAGCTGGTCCATCTCTATCGCCACTGCGCCTTCAGCATATTCCCCTCGTTCCACGAGGGCTGGGGGCTGCCGATCACCGAGTCGCTGTCCTTCGGCAAGCCCTGCATCGCCGCCGACAACACCTCGCTGCGCGAGGCCGGCCAGGGCCTGGCGACGCATGTCGACGAGCTCGACGGGCCGGGCTGGCTGACGGCGATCAAGCGCCTGGCGCTCGACGCGCAATACCGCCGCGACTGCTCGGCGCTGATCGCCGAGCGCTACCAGCAGCGCACCTGGCACGATGTCGGCGGAGAGATCGTCAAACTGACGAAGATTCCCGTCTACCCGACCTGATAGATCCGGCCATCCTCGATGTGCAGTCGGCGCGTGGCGACGTCGAAGATGCGCTCGTCGTGGGTCGACAGCAGCACGGCGCAGCGCACCTTCAGCGCCAGCTCGCGCAGCTGATCGACGACGATGCGACCGGCCAGCCGGTCGAGCGCCGAGGTCGGCTCGTCGGCGATGATCAGGTCGGGCAGGCCGATCAGCATGCGCGCCACGGCGACGCGCTGCTGCTGGCCGCCGGACAGCTCGTCCGGCCAGGCATCGGCCTTGTCGCCCAGACCGAGCAGCGACAAGAGGTGACGGGCGCGCGTCTCGTCCCAGGCGACATTGGTCAGCGGCGTCATGGCGACGCCGGCGACGACGTTCTGCAGCACGTTGAGCGAGGTCAGGAGATTGCGGCGCTGGAACAGGAAGCGCAGCCGGCCGCGGATCGCCTCGATATCGGCCGGCGTCGCGTTGAGCATGTCGTAGCCCAGCACGCGCACATGGCCCTCGGTCGGCCGCCGCATGGTGCCGAGGATGGTCAGCAGGGTCGTCTTGCCCGAGCCCGACGGGCCGGTGACGATGACGATCTCGCCCTCGCGCACCTCCATGTCGATGTCGAACAGCACGTCGACCTTGCGCTGGCCGGTGCCGTAGGAATGGTTCAGCCCGCGCGCCTCGACCACGATCGCGCGACCCTCGTCCGATGTCGTGGTGCCAGCCATGGCGATCAGTCGAACAGCATGACGGGGTCGACCTTGTTGAGGCGGCGCAGCGCGAAGACGCTGGAGGCCAAGGTCATGATGACGGCGGCGACGAAGGCCAGCGACAGCTCGCGCAGGCCCAGCGACAGGCCCAGATGCGTGGCGTTCTCGGCCACGGCGTAGATGCCCCAGGAGATCGCCGCGCCCAGAATCAGCGACGGCAGGATGACGCAGACGCCGATCTGGACGACGACCGAGAGGAAGAACCAGCGGTCGTAGCCGAAGCATTTCAGGATGGCGTATTCCGGCAGGTACGAGCGGATGATCTGGTACTTGGCGTAGTAGATGAACACCATGCCGATGGCGACGCCGAGGAAGAAGCCGAGATTGGTGACGTAGCCGATCGGCGTGTCGCGCGACCAGAAGGCGCGCTCACGGGCGACAAACTCTGTCTTGAGGAAGACGTCGGCGCGCCGCCCCAGGGCGCGGCGCAGATCGCGCACGACCTCGCCGACGTCGGTGCCCGGCACCAGGTCGACGGCGATGAAGGCCGGCCGGTCGAGCGTGTAACCGAAGATCTCGGCCAGGCTGAGGTCCGACATGATCAACGAGCCGTCGTTGAGGATGTTGGGGCCCAGCGAATAGGTGCCGACGGCGAACATCTGGCGATAGAGCTGCTGGGCATCGCGCGGACCCAGCACCACGACCTCGTCGTGCTTGGCGATGCGATCGAGCAGATCGCCGTAGACCGGCCGCGACATGCGATCGAACAGCACGCGGCGCGGGATGCGCAGCTTGGAGAGGTTCTCCTTGAGGCCGGGCACGTCGATCGCCGGCTGCTCGATGTCGAGGCCGTAGTACAGGATCTGGCGCGGCGAGCGCATGCCCTCGTGCAGGATCGACATGTTGCCGAAGTGCAACATCTTCGTCGCGCGCACCTTGGGATGCGCCGCCACCGTGTCGACGACGTCGACCGGTATGTAGGTGAAGAGCTGCAGCGACTGGAAGCCGGCCGAGGCGACCACCAGGTCACCCTTCACCGCGCGATGCACCCGCACCGAGGATTCGTAGATCGCATTCTCGATGCCGAGCTGGGCGAAGATCACGATGATGCTGGCGGTGACGCCGCACAGCGCCAGGATCGCGCTGGTGCGCTGGCGGCGCAGCTGCTGGACGCCCAGCGGCAGCTTGGCCGAGATCAGCACGGCGCGGCGCAGATCCGACCAGTACTGGCGCAGGCGCGCCGGCAGATCCTCGGCGAATTCGCGCAATCGCGTCCCGAGATCGGGCAGGCGCGGCAGAGACGGGATCGCGACCATCAGTACAGCGTGACGCGCACTTCGCGGCCGATGACCTGCGGGACGCGGTCGGCATCGACGAACTCGACCTCGACCTGCACGACGCGCGCGTCCATCGGCGTGGCGCCCTCGGGATCGGCCCGGCGCAGGCGGTTGACCGACGGCACCACACGCGAGACCCGGCCCTTGTAGGGCTCGTCGCGGCCGCGCAGCCTGATGTCGGCCTTGCCGCCGACCTGCACGCGGTCGAGCTGCACCTCGTCGACATCGGCCAGAACACGCAGCTGCGAGAGATCGACGATCTTGGCGACGCCCTGGCCGCCCACGACCTCGCCCTGCCGCGCATAGAGCTGCAGGATGATGCCGTTGATCGGCGAGCGGACCAGCGAGTTCTCGCGGTTGCTGCGCAGCTGCTCGACCTCGGCGTCGGCGATCGCCAGCTCGGCCGCCGCCGACTGCGTGTCGGTGTCCAGTGCCGCGCGCATGGTGGCGAGCTTGCGCTGCTCCTGGTCGACCTTGGCCTGCGACGTCTCGATGTCGATCTGCTTGATCTCGGGCAGGATCGCGCTGCGCTGGATCTCGATCTGGGTGCGCTTGGCGGCAAGCTCGGCGAGCCGCACCGCCTGCTCCTGGCCGGCGAGCTCCTTGGTGCGCGGGCCGTCCTTCAGCGCCTGGTATTTAAGGCGCGCCAGATCGCGGCGGGCCTCGGAGATCTGCAGCGAGCGGCCGACGATCTCGTAGTTGCGCAGCACCGCCACCACGTCGCCGGCTTTCACCGTCTGGCCGTCCTGCACCTTGAGCTCGATGAGGACGTCGCCCGAGGTGCCGACGCGCACGGTGGCGTTGGGCACGTCGGTGTAACCGCGCACGATCAGCGGTTGGCGATCGCCGGCATCGGCCTTGTTCTGGCCCAGCGCGACCGACGAGGCGCTGGCGACGATCGCCAGCGCGAGCCAGCCGACGGCGAAGGAGGAGGAACGTGTGCTCATGGCGGATCCGACGGCGAGCCGCCGGCCTGTTAGGGGACGGCCGCGCGAGAGAAGCCGAGATTGAACAAGGTGCCGAACACCGAGATGACCTTGTTGGCCTCGTAAAGCGGCGAATTCGAGACGAAGATCACATCGCGCGGCTGGATGGCGAATTGCTGCGCGACGAAGACCGAGGACGGCTTGGCGAAGTCCAGGCGATAGACCGTCGGACGGGCGTGCGGCGTGGCGAACGCCGCCGAGTCCTGCGGCCGGAAGACGAAGACGCCGGTCTTGTTGGCCTGGTTGTCGGACAGGCCGCCGACCTCGCCCAGCCCCTCGAGCAGCGAGACCTTGGTGCGGTTGATCTCGATATTGCCGCTCTTGACCACCGCGCCGAGCGCCGTGAACGCCTTGATGTTGGTGATCACCACCAGGGTGTCGTCGCGCTGCAGCATGATGTCGCCGCCGGCCAGCAGGTCGCTCATCGGGAGGCGATACTCGACGCCGCGGCGCTTGAGGATCACCTCGTGCTGGTTGGGCGCGCGCGTCGTGCCGCCGGCGCGGTTGATGGCGTCGACCACGGTCTTGGCGCCTTCGAGCAGCGAATAGCGGCCAGGCTGCTTGACGTCGCCGGAGACGGCGTAGGTGTTGCTGCGGTCGACCGCCAGCTCGACCACGACCTGCGGCTGGTAGGCCCGCCCGGCGAGCTTGGCGACGATGCGCTCCTCGACGGTCTGCAGGCCGACGCCGGCGACCGGCACGTTGCCGGCATAAGGCACGCTGATGGTGCCGTTCTCGGCAACCCGCAGCAGGCCGACCTCGGAGCCGCCCTTCTGCAGCGGGGCGTAGATGCTGCCGTCGTAGGGCTCGAAGATGCGCACGCGCAGCACGTCGCCGGGCGCGACGACGACCGAGGGCGCCGCGCCGCGCGGCGGCCGCGAGGCGCTCACGACCGGCGCCCCCGGCGCCTTGACGATCGCGTCGATGGTTTGCGGATTGAGATCGACGATGTCGAACGGCAGGTTGAGCGGGTTGCCCGGCACAACCGCGTTCATGTCGGGGCCAGCAGACGGAATCGTGTCGTCGCCGCAGGCCGCCAGCAGCACGGCCAGTGCCAAGGCGACGACGCGACCGATCCGACTTCCCACGCCTGCTGACGCCACCCGGCTTCTCCCCTGATCCAGCCCGTATTCAGACTGACCGCCGCCACATGGCAACCGAAAAATCGCGCCAGTGGCGTAGATTAGCTGTCGCGAGCGCATCAGGCGCCGCCGCGCACATGCGCCACGGCCTCGTCGCGCGACTCGAAGAGGCTCAGGAACATCGCGAAGCCGCTGACCGACAGCGTCTCGGCGACCTCGGCCGGCACGCGCGCGAAGGCGACCCGCCCCTGCATGGCCTCGGCCCGCCGAACCGCCGCCACGATCAGCCGCACCCCCGAGGCGCTGATGTAACCGAGATCGGCAAGGTCGTATACGACGCCGGTGCCGCGTTGGATGGGCGCCAGCAGGGCCGCCTCGATGGTCGGCACCGTGGCCGAGTCTAGCCGGCCGGCGACCACCGCCAGCCGGACGCCGCCCTCCAGGTCCTCGACGTCGACCTTGACCGGCGGCGCGTTCACGCCGCCGCCCCGCCGCTATTGGCCGCCCGCGCCCGCTGCGCGCGCCAGCCGCCGACGACGTCGACGTCGCGCCACTTGATGTCGCGG
Source organism: Alphaproteobacteria bacterium (assembly GCA_019239835.1). GTDB lineage: Bacteria > Pseudomonadota > Alphaproteobacteria > Reyranellales > Reyranellaceae > JAFAZJ01. The sequence goes on from JAFAZJ010000143.1 coordinate 11,735, forward strand.
CCGCTCAGCGCATGGATGGCAATCGGCAGCATCAGGGTCTCGCGCAGCACGATGCAGGGCACCTGCTTCCATGAGCGATGCAGGCCCCGGCCAAAGAGGAATAACAGCTCAGCGCCGATCCAAATCCCCCAATGCACCAGCACGATCGCGGCGATGCCCCAGGGCGAGGTCCAGTCGAGCCAGGCCGGCAGCAGCGCCGGGCCGGCCAGCAGGGCGGCGATCATCGAGACGAAGCCGCTCAGCAGCGGCTCGAGGAACACCGTGACCGGGGCCATCAGCCAGCGCAGCCGGGCCCAGCGCACCTGGCGCCCCCAGATATCGCTCCAGCGGCGGATCGGCCGGGGAAACGCCGGCACGACGTCGGCCACCGTAGTGCGCAGGCCGGCGATACGCATCGCCGCCAGCAGCGACTGGTCCTCGGCGATCTCGATCGAGAAGGCCTCGACGCCGCCAATCTTGTCGAAGGCGGCGCGCGAGAACAGCAGGATGCCGCCGCAGGCCGCCTGGAAGCCGATCTTGTCGAGGGCGAAGATCATGCGCGCGGAGTAGCCGTTGAGCATGGTGCACTCGGCTTCGGCGGCCCAGTTGCGCGCCCCGCGCGGCGGCTTCAGGCCCTGCACCAGGCCAGTGCGCTCGTTGATCATGGCACCCATGGCGCGCAGTTCGGGGACCCGCAGCAGGCTGCCGCTGTCCATCACCACGATCAGCGGACGACTAGCAGTTTCAAGGCCTTTGGCGATATTGTTGACCTTAGGATTGAACGAGACGTTGGCTCGTCCGATGAGCAGCGGCGGCATCTCGCCGGTCAGGTAGGTCCAGTGCAGGGTAACCCGTTCGGCAGCTGGATCGTCGTATTCCTCAACACAAATAAGCACTTCTGCGCCAGCCTTCGCCAAATCGACGAGAGCCGAGACATAAGCCGCTGAAGCATCGCCATCACCGACCATGGGAGCCACGATGGTGAAGGCCGAGGCTGGTGGCGGTTCGCCCGCCGGCTTGCGGTGGCGCACCAGGGCCAACAGGTGGGTCACGACATGCCAGCCGGTCGCCACACCCCACAGGATCGCGGCGATCGTCACGCTGAGGCCGGTGGCGGTCATTCGGGCGACTGGGAAAGGATCGGGGGCGCTACGACGATGGGACCTCAGGCACGACTGCCACGCACCGACGGGCGATGGTCGGCCCAGTCGAGCTGCCACCAGGGGCGGCGCGGCTCGGTCTGGTCGATCAGGGCGCGCCAGTTCGGCTCCGGGCGGTAGGTGCCGAAGACGCGGTCCCACCAATCGACGCTGATGCCGTAATTGTGCCCGGGCTGGTTGCGCTTGTGGTGCACGAAGTGGACCGGCGTCGCCGACTGCCAGAACAGCAGGCGCGGATTCTCGTGCTGCGCCTGATGGCACCAGGCGGCGAACAGCGCGTGGATCGTCGCGCCGGCGACGGCGGGGATGGCGAACCAGCCGCCGCTCAGGAAATACCAGTCGGGCGCCACGAACAGCAGGGCGGCGGCCAGCGAGCCGGCGGCGTAGTCGCGGAATTCCTGCAGCACGCCCTGCCCCAGGCCTTCGACGTGATGGTCGCCATGGCGCTTGATCAGGAGCCGCCCGACCCAGCGATGGTGCATGCCGCGATGGATCCAGTACTCGCCCAAGGTGCCAAGCACGAAGCCGATCACGAGCCCGGATATTGCAAGGCCTGCCTGAAGCATGGCGTCCGGTTATCCATTAGAGAGGTTGAAACCATCTGTTAACAGGTCGCGGTGACATTGTCAGTGTCGCACTGCGTCATATTCCGTGTGTCCTAGCCCCTAAGGCAGGCCCGGCAGAAGCCGCTGCGATCCGCTGCAACACCTTGTTACAGTGGAGAAATCGGCCATCGGGGGAACCGTGACCTATCGCTTCGCCATCTACGCCGCCCCCGCCCCCGGATCGGCGCTCGCCAACCGTGCCAACGCCTGGCTCGGACGCGACGCGCTGACCGGCCTGCCGCGACCGCAACCCTTGCCCCAGTCGATGGAAATGGAAAGGCTCGTAGCGATCACGCGCGAGGCCGACCGCTACGGTTTCCACGGCACGCTGAAGCCACCCTTTCAGCTCGCCGACGGAAGCGACGAGGCCGGACTGGAGGCCGCGCTCGAAGCCTATTGCGCGCGCAAGGCGCCGGTCGATCTGGGTCCCCTATCGGTGCAGGATCTCTCGGGCTTCATCGCCCTCAGGCCCGTCGTCAGCCCGTCGGCGCTGCTGGCGCTGGCCGCCGATATCGTCGAGGCCTTCGATCGCTTTCGCCGCCCGCCTGATACAGCCGAGCTCGCGCGCCGGCGCGCCCACGGGCTGACGCCAACGCAGGAGGCCAACCTCGAACGCTGGGGCTATCCCTACGTGATGGACGATTTCCGGCTGCACTTCACCCTGACCAGCCGGTTGCCGTCGGCCGAGCGCCAACCGCTGATCGACTGGCTCGCGCGCTACTTCGCGCCCGTCCTGGAGCAGCCCTTCATGCTCGACACGCTATGGCTGTTCGCCGAGCCGGAACCAGGCGCACCGTTCCGTCAGGTCAGGGGCTTCACGCTCACCGGCAAGAACTGACCGATCAGCCGCGCGAACGCCGCCACCGCATCGGCGAGATCACCGTCATTGGCGATGGTCACGACGTCGGCGCCGACCGTCGGCGCCCCGACATGCGCCAGCCGCGCGTCGATCTGCGCTTCGGTTTCACGTCCGCGTGCCAGCAGCCGCGCACGCAACGTATCGGTCGAGGCCGTCACCACGCACACGGTCAGCCCCGGATAACGCTGCCGCGCGTCGTCGAGCACCTGGCGCGAGACGTTGGCGACGACGACGCGGCCCTGCGCGAGATCATCCTCTATGCGTCGCGGCAGGCCGTAGGACAGACCATGGGCCGGCCAGTGGATCGCGAAAGCCCCCTGTGCGCTGAGCGCCGCGAACTCCTCTGACGTGGCCGCGATGTTGTCTTCGCCGCCAGAGCCAGCCGGCCGCGTGATCACGCGCTGGACGAAGACGACGCGTGGATCATCGCGGAACGCCGCGCGGGCGCCGTCGAGCACGCTGTCCTTGCCGACTCCGCTCGCGCCCACCACGAGCACGAGCCGCCTGCCGTCAGGCATGCGCCGGCAGGCGCGAAGCCCAGTTGCGGAACTCCGCCAGCGCGGGTGTCTGCTTGTCCTTGACCTTGGCGAGGTCGTCGTAGCGCCGCAGCTTCACCGCGTCGGTGGCGTAAGGCAGCTCGATGAACGCCTTGGCTTCCTCGGCGTTGAACGGCCCGCCCTGGACCTGCAGCGAGACCTTCGAGCCGCGCGACAGCGAGTCCCAGTAGCCCGCCTCGGCGAAGCAGAGATAGCGCTTGGCATCGACGTGCAGGCGCACCGGCGCGGCCACCGCTTCGCCGAACACCTGCTCGAGCACCAGCGCGCCCGAAGTCTCGTGGCGCGCGTCGATGCCCTTCTCGGCCAGGCCCTCGTCGCCCTTGCCGACGAGATGGCCGATGTCGTGCATCAGCGAGGCGATCACCAGCGAGGCCGGATCGCCCGCTTCCACCGCGAGCTGCGCCGATTGCAGGGCGTGGGCGAGCTGCGAGAGATGCTCACCGCCGTAACGCGAGCCGCCCTTGTCCTCGAGCAGCCCGAACAGCTCGTCGATCGTGTACCTCATGCGATCCTCCGTCCCTCGCGCCAGACCGCGCGCACCACGGGCTGGCCTTCGATCACCGACACGCGCAGCAAATCCGCACGCCGCCCTTCGACGACGGCGCCACGGTCCGCGAGTCCGACCGCCTCGGCCGGCGTCTGCGTCACCGTGCGCACCGCGTTGGGCAAACCCATCTCGGGAATATCGCGCGCCATCCGGAACGCCGATTCGAGCAGGCTCACCGGCACGTAGTCCGACGAGATGATGTCGAGCAGTCCCTGCGCCGCCAAGGTGCCGGCCGAGATGTTGCCGGAGTGCGAGCCGCCGCGCACCAGGTTGGGGCCGCCCATCACCACCTTCATGCCGCCCTCGCGCGACAGCCGCGCCGCTTCGACCGTGGTCGGGAACTCGGCCACCACCATGCCGTCGGCCACCGCCTCGGCGACATGTTCAGGCGTCGCATCGTCATGGCTGGCGAGAGGGATGTCGCGCTCCTTGCACAGTGCCACCATGCCGCGCCGGTTGGGCGCGCTCCACTGCTCGCAGCGCTCCTTCTGGGTGGCGATGTAGGTATCGAGCTCCTTGTCGGTGAAGTTGAACTTGCCCTTGTAGTATTCGCGGAACTTGTCCTCGCGCGTAAACTGGCGCTGGCCCGGCGTGTGATCCATCACCGAGCACAGCTTCACGCTGGGATCGTCGATCAGCCGCGCGATGCGGTCGAGCACCGAGGGATAGCTGGTCTCGCACCGCAGATGGAACAGGTGCTCGGCGCGGAACATATCGCCGGCGCGCGCCGCCTTCACCGCCGCCAGCATCTCGT
>JAFAZJ010000162.1 GCA_019239835.1 Alphaproteobacteria bacterium
GAAGCCCTCGTTGATGTCGTCGAGCTTGTAGGTGCGGCTGATCAGGCCGTCGATGTTCAGCCGCTTGTTCATGTAGTGGTCGACCAGCACCGGGAAATCGACGTTGGGCCGCACCGAGCCATAGAACGTGCCGGAGATCGTCTTCTCCGTGAACACCATGTTGAGCGGCGAATAGGCCGCGCGCATGGTCGCGGCGGGCACGCCCACCGTCACCGCGTGACCTGCCGGCGCCAGCGAGTCGAAAGCCAGCGCCTGCGTCTTGTCGATGCTCACTGCGTCGAAGGCATAGTCGACACCCAGCCCGCCGGTCAGCTCCTTGATGCGCTTGACCGCCTCTTCCTTGCTGCTGTTGACCGTATCGGTGGCGCCGAACCTGCGCGCCATCTCCAGCTTGTTGTCGAGCAGGTCGCAGGCGATGATCTTGCGCGCGCCGCTGAGCATCGCGCCCTGGATCGCGTTCAGGCCCACGCCGCCGCAGCCGATCACCAGCACCGTCGAGCCAGCCTCGATCTTGGCATGACGCGTCACCGCGCCGACGCCCGTGGCGACACAGCATCCCACCAGCGCCGCCTGCGGCCACGGCATGTCCTTGCGGATCGGCACCAGCATCTCGGCCGGCACCACGACCTGCTCGCTGAAGGTGCCGATGCGCGCCATCTGGTTCACGCCGGTCGCGCCCTGCGACAGCCGCAACGTGCCGTCGAACAGCGCCGACGGCGGCGAATTCAGCCGACCGATGCACAGAACCGTGCGACCGGCCGTGCAATAGCGGCAGCGACCGCAATGCGGGCGGAAGGAGAAAACGACGTGGTCGCCGGGCTTCACCGAGGTCACGTCAGGCGCGACTTCCTCGACAACACCGGCAGCCTCGTGGCCCGGCACGACCGGCAGCGCGGTGGGCCAGTCGCCGTTCATCACGTGCCAGTCGCTCTGGCAAACGCCGGCGGCCTTCATCTTGACCCGCGCCTCGCCAGCCTTGGGCGGCGCGAGGTCGAGCTCGACCACCTGCAACGGCTTGTTGACCTCGAACAGCACGGCGGCTCGCGTCTTCATCGTTTGCTCCTCGTTGTCGCGATCGTACTACCTTCCCCCGGAGGGGGAAGGTGCCCGAAGGGCGGAAGGGGGATGTCGAAGACGAACGCCAGAGTCCGTCTTCGACATCCCCCATCCGTCGCTCCGCGCCACCTTCCCCCTCCGGGGGAAGGTAGAAGCGTGAGACGTCATCATCGCCTGACACGGGTGGCTTCGTAGCCCGCCGCGGCGACATCCGGATAGACATTGGTCTTCGCGCTCGACACCCGCGCCACCAGAACCTGCGGCCTGGTCAGGCACAGGTCGAGGATGGCGTGCACCAGCGTTTCCTGCAGGTTGAAGCGTCGGTTCTTCACCAGCTTCACCACGCCATCGCGCACGAAATCGTAGTCGAGCACGTTGGCGATGTCGTCGGCGAGGTCGGCCTTGGGCACCTCGACCCACAGATCGATGTTGATCAGCAGCGGCTGTGGGCCGGTCTTCTCGAAATCGTGGATGCCGATATTGGCCATCACCTGCAGATCGCGCAGGAAGATGCGGCGTGTCTCGCCATCGCGGTGCAGCAGGTCGTCGCCGCTCATTTGCTGCCGATCTTCTTCGCCCGGGGATCGAAGGCGATGTCGCGGGGCCGGCCGGTGAGATGCTCGCCGCTGTCGACGATCAGCGTGTCGCCGGTGAAGACCGGCGTCGCCAGGATGAAGCGCAGGGCGCGCACGAGATCCTCGGGCTCGACGCCGACCTGCAGCGGATTGGCGGTGTGCTGCTGGCGGAAGCGTTCGTCGGTCTGCTTGCCGCTGCGCAGGGTCAGCCCCGGCGCGATACCGGCGACGCGCAGGCGCGGTGCGAAGGCCTGCGCGAGCAAGGTGGTGAGCCCCTGCAGGCCGATCTTGCTCAGCGAGTAGGTCAAAAAGTCCGGATTCAGGTTCCAGAGCTTCTGGTCGAGGATGTTGACGATCACGCCCGTCTCGCCATCCGGCAGCTGCCGCGCCAGCGCCTGCGCCAGCAGCATCGGCGCGCGCAAATTCACCGCCATGTGCTTGTCGAACAGCTCAGCACCGGCGTGCGGCGCGGCATCGAAGGCGAACAGCGAGGCGCTGTTGACCAGGCAGGTCAGCGCCACGCCCTTGGCCTGGCACTTGTCGACCAGCGATGCCGCCTGCTTGGCCGAGGCAAGGTCGGCGCGCACCGCCTTGGCCTTGCCGCCCGCGGCGACGATGTCGGCGACGGTCTTCTTGGCCTCCTCGGTCGAGGCATTGTGATGCACGAAGACGAACCATCCGTCGCTCGCCAGCGCCAGCGCAAAGGCGCGGCCGACGCGCTTGCCGGCGCCGGTGACGAGGGCGGCTTTCATCGCGCGGGCGGGCATCTATTTCCTGCAGACGTAGGCGAAGGCAGGCGGCACGTTGCCCCAGACGATGCGCGTGCGCGAGACCTTGCTGAATATCGCGCCCAGCCGTCGGCGCAGGGCGCGTGCACCCGGAAATGGCAGGCCCTGCAGATAGGCGAAGGTGATGAACAGGCCGTCCTTCACCAGGAAGCGGCTGACATGGCCGAAGGCACGCTCCTGTACCGCGAGCGGCAGCGAGGCCCAGGGCAGGCCACAGATGATGGCGTCGATCGCCTCGATGCCGTGCTCTGCCAGGATCTTGTCGAGGTCCTCGACGCTGGCGGCGACGAAGGTCAGCTTGGGGAATTCCTGCCGCAAATGATCGACGAAGGCAGCGTTGAGCTCGATGCCGAGATAGCGGTGCTGCGGTGTCAGGCGCGGGACGATGGCGTGCGTGAGCGCGCCGGTGCCGGCGCCGAACTCGACGATGACCTTTGCCTTGGCGAAGTCGATCGGCTCGACCATCGCCTCGCCCAGGGCGCGCGAACTGGGCAGCACCGCGCCGACCGCGCGCGGTGCGCCCATGATCTGGCCGATGAAGAGCCGCGCCGCGCGAAACATATGGCCTTAACTAGGCCCGGCGCGACCCGCATGCCAGCGAAAAAGCGTGACCGATCAGGCGACCTTGACGACCACGTCGCTCATCTTGCCGCCGGTCGGTTTCGCCGCGTATTCGTGGCGAACGCCGCCGGCATCCCACGACGTCTTCGCCTTCTCGGCGATGTAGCGGACGGTCTTGCCGCGCTCGATCGGCGTGATATGCACGTCGGCGTCGTAGGGATCGTTGACGCTAGCGTAGAGCGATCCGAAGAAGTTGTTCACGGTATCGACCACCACCCAATGGCCGCCCCTGATGTCCCAGTCCGTGCCGCAGATGATCGGCTGCCCGCGAGCGATGGCATTGGCGATCGCGCCGGCGCCGAACGAGAAGATGTCGGTGCCCACCGAGTCGATGATCTCGCCGGCGACACTGCCTTCGCCGCACTGGTGATATTCCCATCTGCCGACGTTGAGCTTGTTCAGCACCTGAATCAGCTCGCCGCCGGTCGTGCCGGCCTGGTTGGTTCCGACCTGGGGCGCGTAGCCCAGCGTGTCGGTGAACGTCTTGATGACGGCGTTTTCGGTGTGCAGGGCCTGCGCGCCCGGCTTCAGCTTGTTGATCTTGAAGACGCACATCATGATCGAGGCCAAGCCGCAGGAATTGTCGCGCTCCTGGCCGTAGACCATGTGCGCATCGCCAAATCGCGTGAATCGAGAGAACCAGCCCATCGTTACCCCCTCTCCTTGCGTGACTTCGGGAAAATATGAGCAAATGTTCAGTTTGTCCAGATCAATCGCCCGAGAGACGGCGATAGAGTGCGCGCCATGAGCTACGAGACGGTTGATTGCGTGGTGGTCGGCGCGGGTGTTGTCGGTCTGGCGGTGGCGCGGGCGCTGGCGATGGCCGGGCGCGAGGTGATCGTGCTCGAGGCGCGCGAGGCGATCGGCACCGAAACGTCCTCGCGCAACAGCGAGGTGATCCACGCCGGCATCTATTATCCCAAGGGCAGCAACATCGCGCGGCTGTGCGTGCAGGGACGGCGCATGCTCTACCGCTACTGCGACGAGCACGGCGTGCCCTACAACAATTGCGGCAAGTTCATCGTCGCCACGTCGGAGGCCGAGCGCGAGACCTTGGCCTCGATCAAGGCGCGCGCCGAGGCCAATGGCGTCGAGGGCATGGCGTTCCTCGGCGCCGACGAGGCGATGGCGATCGAGCCGCAGCTCAACTGCACCGGCGCGTTGGTCTCGCCCACGACGGGCATCATCGACAGCCACCGCTACATGGTGGCGCTGCAGGGCGACGCCGAGGAAGCCGGCGCGATGATCGCCTACCACAGCCCGATGGAGCGCGGCCGCGTCGTCGAGGACGGCATCGAGATCGATGTCGGCGGCGAGCAGCCGATGACCTTGCGCACAAAGCTGCTGGTGACCAGCGCCGGCCTGCACGCGCCCGACCTCGCGCGCAAGATCGAGGGCGCGCTCTACAACACGCTGCCCACCGCCTACTACGCCAAGGGCAATTACTTCCGGCTCAGCGGCAAGGCGCCGTTCTCGCGCCTGATCTATCCCGTGCCGGTGCCCGGCGGGCTGGGCGTGCACATCACCGTCGATCTCGGCGGCCAGGCGCGCTTCGGCCCCGACGTCGAATGGATCGAGGAGATCGACTACGCCGTCGATCCGTCGCGCGGCGACAAGTTCTACGCCGCCGTGCGCCGCTACTGGCCCGACCTGAAGGACGGCGCGCTGCAGCCCGACTACTCGGGCATCCGGCCCAAGATCGTGCCGCCGGGCGCACCGGCGCAGGACTTCACCTTCCATGGTCCGGAGACCCACCACATCCCCGGCCTGATCCACCTCTTCGGCATCGAGTCACCCGGCCTCACCGCGTCGCTCGCGGTCGGCGAGCACGTGCTGGCAATGTCGCAGGCCTGATCCTGCGCGGACGCCATTGCGTACATCCGGCATGACCGGCCGTCGCGCGCTTCTCGCCCTGCTCGCCCTCCTGCCCGGCTGCTCGCCCGCCAGCCTGCTGAACGGCACGGTGTCGAACTCGGGCTTTCGCAAAGTTCCCGACATCGCCTATGGCAGCGATCCACGGCAGCGACTCGATCTCTATCTGCCCGACAGCCCGGATCCCGAGCACCGCGTGCTGGTGTTCTTCTATGGCGGCTCATGGAGCAGAGGCCGCAAGGAGGACTACCTGTTCGTCGGCCAGGCGTTGGCAAGCGCCGGCTTCGTGGTCGTGATCCCAGACTACCGGCTCTCACCGCATCCGCGCTTCCCCGGTTTCGTCGAGGATGGCGCGAGTGCGATGCGATGGGTGCAGGACAATATCGCCGGCCATGGCGGCGATGCGCGGCGGCTGTTCATCGCCGGCCACTCCGCCGGCGCACACATCGCCCTGATGCTGGCGACCGACACGCCCTATCTGCGGGCAGCGGGCTTCGAGCGCACGCGGCTGCGCGGCGTGATCGGCATCGCGGGGCCGTACGATTTCCTGCCGATCCGCTCGCCCGACATCCGCGATGTCTTCGCTGGCAGCGATCCTGCCTCGACCCAGCCGATCAACTTCGTCGGCCGCGGCTTGCCGCCTGCCCTGCTGCTGCACGGCGATGACGACAGCACCGTGCAATTGGCCAACAGCCAGCGTCTGGGCGCGGCGTGGCAGGCGGCCGGCAACGAGGCCGAGGTCAAGGTCTATCGCGGCGTCGGGCACGTCTCGATCATCAGCGCGTTCTCCGAGCTGCTGCGGGATCGGGCGCCGACCCTGGCCGATACGATCGCGTTCCTGCGCGCCCATTGATCGCTGTATCCTGCCCGACGGCAGGGGCGGGACATGGGTGAGTCATGCGCGGGATGATGACGGTTCTGGGCGCGATCGTGCTGATGGCCGGATTGGCGATCGCCCAGGCGCAGGATTTGCCGAAGCTGCAGTTCAAGGTGCTGGGCTCGTTCGCCAACCTCAGCAACTGGCAGAAGATCGAGAAGCCGTTCTGGGATGCGTTGTCCAAGGAATCGGGTGGCGCTTTCACCGCCACGGCGCAGTCGACCACCGAATTGGGGCTGAAGGGCACCGAGGTGATGGGCCTGCTGAAGCAGGACAAGTACGATTTCGTACACGCGGTGGCGAACTACGTCGCCAACGATCCCTGGCTCGAGGCGGTCGACATCGCCGGCGTGGCGCGCGACCTCGACATGGCGCGCAAGATCACCACGGTGTGGGCGCCGCGCCTCGATGCGCTGATGGACAAGAACTATAACGCCAAGATCCTGAACTGGTACGCCTTCCCGATGCAGATGATCTACTGCAAGGTCCCGGTGCGCTCGCTCGCCGATTTGAAGGGCAAGAAGGTGCGCGTGCAGGGCATCTCGCAGGGCGACCTGGTCGAGGGCTTCGGCGCCACCGCCGTGACCCTGCCGTTCGACGACGTCGTGCCGGCGCTGAAAAGCAATGCCGTCGATTGCGCCATCACCGGCACCATGCCGGCGTACAAGGCCGGCTGGCACGAGGTCGCGACGCACGTGATCGAGATGCCGGTGGGCTTCACCATCATCTACACCGCCGTCAGCATGACGACCTGGCGCAGCCTCGACGGCAGGTCGCGCGAGTTCCTGAGCGCGCAGATGAAGGCGTTCGAGGACAAGGCCTGGCAGATCGCTTCGGACGAGGTGGCGATGGGCCTGACCTGCACCACCGGCCTGGGCGGCACCTGCAGCGAGGGCAAGCCCGGCAAGCTGGTCAAGGTCCAGCCGCCGTCAGGCGATTTCAAGCAGCGCGAGCTGGTGATGATCGACACCGTCCTGAAGCGCTGGGCCAAGCGCTGTGGCGCGGACTGCGTCAGGACGTGGAACGACACCGTCGGCAAGATCAGCGGAATGACGGCGATACCCTGAAGCGACCTCGGCGGTCCTCCAGAGTTCTAGAGCAAAGTGCGGAAATTCGGATTCACCCTGTCATCCCGAGCGTAGCGAGGGATCTAGGCTATCCCTGGATCCCTCGCTACGCTCGGGATGACAGTGCGTTCGATTACCCGCTCGATGCTTTAGTCTCGCGTTTCCGCGCGGATGCGATCCATCTCGGCCGGAGTCAGGCGATAGGGCGCCGCCTGGGCGTCAAAACCGTTCCAACCCTGGGCGCGATACTCGCGGGAGCGCGACACGGCGTCCACGGGATCGAAACGCGCAATGATCGCGCGCGCTTCGTCGACTCGCGTATCGTCGATCCGCAAAACAAGCAGCGTGCTACCGCGGCGAACGGCCTCGGTATAAACGTGTGCATCCTCTTCCGACTCGCCGGCCTGACGCAGAACGTCCACCAGCCCGCCGACGATCGCGCCGGCCGTCGCACCGGTGACTGCGCCGGCGGCCATCGCTGCCACCCAGCCGGCCGCGATCACCGGACCAAGGCCGGGGATTGCGACGACGCCTAGCGCCGCAAGTAGACCCGTGCCACCGCCCAATGTCGCGCCCACGCTCGCCCCTGCCGCTGTCCCCACGTCGTGATCGGGCTCGTGATAGGGAGCGACTGTGCCTTTGCTGACAGCAATGCTGATGTCGTGCGCTGGCACACCAGCCTGTTCCAACGCAGTCACAGCGGCGCATGCTCTCCTGTGGCTGTCAAAAATGTGGCTGATCGTAGTGGTCATGGGCGACCTCCCTCACGGGGCGCAAACGTACAGGACCCCTATGTAGTTCCTGACGGCCCCAGGGAGCTCCAGCGCTCCCGAAGCTGTTCAGTTCACCAGCGGCACGACCTCGACATCGTAGGCGTGCGTGATCCTGCGATTGAGCACCGGGTCCTCGAGCTCCATCTCGAAGCGCGACGACGGGCGGATGCCGCCGATGGCGTTGAAGGTGCCGCAGGACATCACCGTGCCGGCGGGCAAGTGCTTCGAGCCGCCGGTGTAGCGCGTGATCAGATCGCGCGGCGCGCGGATGTTGCCGGCAGGGCCTTCCTGGTAGAGCACGCGCTTGCCGCCCTCGCTGATCCAGGCGCGCAGCATCAGTTTGTCCCAGTGCGCCTCGACCTCTTCATAGCGCCAGGCGGTGCGGCCGCAGATCTTCGGGCAGAGCTGCTTGCTCAGTGCCACCGAGTAAACCTCGGCCTTGCGGTCGGTGTGGTCGGAGGCGACGGTGACCCAAAGGCGGTCATGCGCGCCGACCAGCATCGGCTCGACCTCGCCTGACGTGTCCGGGCCGACGACCTGGATGCGCTCGGCCTGCATCAGGCGGTCGACCGACATGCGGTAGAACAGCGGCACGGTGCTGGGGCGCGGCACGCCGATCGCCTGAAGCTCTTCGATGTGATGCTCCAGCGCAGCCGCGTCGCGGCCGGTCCAGCCGGCGACCACGAGGTTGGCGATCTCGGCGCGCACGTGCTCGACCGCGCCCTTGGCGTGGCCCTCGAAGACGAGCGTGACAGTCATCCCGGAGTCAGAGCACCGCGAGCCGTGCGTTCAGCAGGTCGGTCACCAGCATGTAGCCGGGCGCATGGGTGATGCAGAACTCCGGCTTCACCGTGGCGATCACCGATTGCGGGGTGACGCCGCAGGCCCAGAACACCGGCAGCTCGTCGTCGCGCACCTCGACCGCATCGCCGTAGTCCGGCTTGGCGATGTCCTTGATGCCGATCATCTCGGGTTTGCCGAGATGCACCGGCGCGCCGTGCACGGTGGGGAAGCGCGTCGTGACCTGCACGGCGCGGATCGCGTCGGCCGGCCGGAACGGGCGCATCGACACCACCATCGGGCCGTGGAACGGACCGGCCGGCGCGGTGGCGATGTTGGTGCGGTACATCGGCACGTTGCTGTTGCAGGTGATGTGGCGGATGTCGAGGCCGTTCTCGATCAGCGCCTCCTCGAAGCTGAACGAGCAGCCCAGCGCGAACGACACCAGGTCGTCGCGCCACACCGCGCGGATATCGTCGACCTCGTCGACCAGCTCGCCCTTCTTCCACACGCGATAGCGCGGGATGTCGGTGCGGATGTCGAGATCGGCGCCCAGCGCCGGCAACCGCGGATCGCCCGGCTCCGACGCCGCCAGCAGCGGACAGGGCTTGGGATTGAGATGGCAGAAGCGATGGAAGTCGGCGGCCAGCGCCGCCGGCAGGATCGCCAGGTTGGCCTGCACGAAGCCCGGCGCCATGCCCGAGGTCGGGCGGCGATGCCCGCCGGCGCGGATCTTCAGGCGGGCGGCATGGCCGGTCTCGCGACCGCTGGCGCCCAGGGCGCTCATCGTGGTGTCCATGACGGACCTCCGGAAAACCAAAGCAGATAGATCCCGATGCTGCCACGCCCGATCCGGCATGGCAAAGCCCGCCCGGCCGGCCGTCAGCCCTCGCCGACTTCGAGGCGGACCTCGAAGATCACGTCGCCCAGGCTCAGCGTCTTGCCGACCAGAACCGGCGCCTTGCGACCAGCGGCCTGCTGAATGCCGTTGATCAAGGTGCCGTTGGTCGAGCCGAGGTCCTCGATGAACAGCACCACGCCGTCACGGGTCAGCCGGGCGTGGCGACGCGACACGCTTTCGTGCGACACGACCACGTCGCAGCCGCCGGACTGGCGACCGATGACAATACCCTCCGGGCGGTCCAGCATCTCCGTCGCCAGGGAAAGCCGGTATCGACGGCTCGCCGGGTCCTGCCCCTCGAGCACGACGCGGCGACGCTGCGAGGAGCGTGTCGGGCCGGACGTGTTGACTTCCGTGCCGGCAGGGACCCAGTGGAAGATGTGGACGGGCTGCGCGAAGTTCTTCACGGCCTGCATGCCCGCGCTTTGGAAGCTGTTGCGGGCGTCGGCGGGCAGCGCGTCCCAAACCGGTCGCGAGACGCAGATGCCGCCGGGCTCGGCCAGCGCCTGCAGGCGCTCGGCCAGGTTGACCCCGATGCCGAACACGTCTGTGTCGCTGAACGAGACATCGGCGAGATTGATGCCGATCCGCCAGACGATCGCGCCGCGCATGGTCGCATCACCGCCGCCGCCGCGGCGCGACTGCACGGCGATGGCGCAGCCGGCGGCATCGATGATGGAGTCGAAGATCACCAGCAGGGCATCCCCCGCGACGTTGACCAGCCGTCCGCGATGCGTGGCGATCAAGGGCCCCCAGAACTGATGGATATCGGAACGGACGCGGTCGATCGTCGCCGATTCTGCGGACTCCATCAGACGGCTGTAGCCGACGATGTCGGCGTGGAGGATTGCTGTCAGGCGACGCTGCATCACGAGCCGCTCGAAACCGATCGTGACAATGCAGATGTCGGCGCCGTGTGTCGATAGCGGCGATCAGTCGCGCGATGCGGTCGCCGTGCAGTTATAGCCACCACCGGCGAGGAATCGCATCGTGAGCTTGTTTCCAGTGATTTGTCCCGAGACCTTGAGCTCGCAGCTGTCGTTGCGAAAGCTGCCGTCGGCCTGGATCTTCACCAGGCACTCGAGGCTGCGGCCCATGGTCTGACGCCAGCGGAAGTTGAAGGAACTGTTGGTGACCGTGACGCCGCCCATGTTTCCGCACGAGGCGAACGTGCTCTTGTTGTACCGCCCGTCGAACGGGCCCATCGGGTTGAGATCGCCCTTTCGCGGCGCATCAGCGGTTTTCGGCGGTTCGGCAGGCTTTGGCGGTTCGGCCGGCTTTGACGGCTCGGCGGCTCGCGGCGGCTCCGGCGGCTTCGCCGCTTCGCGCCGCCGTTCCTCTTCCTGCCGCTGATAGGCCTCCTCCGTTTCCCGGATCAGCTGGGCGTGCTGGGCAGCCGTCAGGTACCCGGTCTGCGGCTCGTTGCGGCCAAGCTGGTAGGCGCCGATCATCTGCCGCGTGCGGGCACCGAACGATCCATCCGTGCCGCCGGTGTCGAATCCCTTGATCGTCAGCGCCGCCTGCACGCGGCGCCTCTGGGCTTCGGTCAATTGCAGGGCGCGCTCGGCGGCCTCGGCGCTCTGGCGCGCTCGATCGGCGGCTTCCTGCCGCGCCTTGTCATCCGCTTCGCGCTTCGCCCTGGCGTCGGCTTCGGCGCGCGCCTTCTCATC
This sequence comes from Alphaproteobacteria bacterium, assembly GCA_019239835.1. Classification (GTDB taxonomy): domain Bacteria; phylum Pseudomonadota; class Alphaproteobacteria; order Reyranellales; family Reyranellaceae; genus JAFAZJ01. The sequence continues at coordinate 10,981 of JAFAZJ010000162.1, forward strand.
GGCCTCCTGCCGGGCCCGCTCGGCGGCCTCCCGGCGAGCCCGTTCCGCGACGTCCCCCCGCTCACGCTCCGCCGCGTCGGCGCGGGACTTCTCCGCTGCCTCGCGCCGCTGGCGCTCCGCCGCATCGGCACGGGCTTTCTCGTCTGCGTCGCGTCGCGCCTTGGCCTCTGCTTCGGCGCGGGACTTCTCCGCCGCCTCGCGCCGCTGGCGCTCCGCCGCGTCGGCACGGGCTTTCTCGTTCGCGTCGATGCCCGCGACGGGCGTGACAGCCGTCGGGGCCAAGAGCGGCGGCAGAAAGATCGCGCCGGCCACCGCCGAGCTGGCGACGAGCGCGCCACCTGCCAGCCACGCGAGCAGCTGCGGACGCCGGGTTTTTCGAGCGTCTGCCGGCTTCGCTGCAGGTCCACGCGGGCGGAGCCCCTGCCATTGGTCGATCGATTGCGGCCGTTCCTCGGGGTTGATCTTCAACCCGGCATCGATTGCCGCCAGCAGCGCCTTGTCGTACCGGCCGCGCGCCGCCTTGCTCGCCGGGACCAGCGCATCCTTGACCAGGCGTTCCAGCACATCGGGCGGACAAACGCCGGTCACGCAATGGTGCAGCGTCGCGGCCAGCGCGTAGATATCGGTCCACGGCCCCTGCGGTGCCGTAGTCATCTGTTCCAGCGGCGCATAGCCCGGCGTGTAGATCGTCGTCATCCGCTGCGTGCGGCCACGCAGCGCCTCGCGTGCGGCGCCGAAGTCGATCAATGTCGGCCGGCCGCTGGCATCCATCAGGATGTTGGCCGGCTTGATGTCGCGATGCAGGAAGCCCGCCCGGTGCACGCGGCGCAGTCCCTCGGCTAGCGTATCGATCAGTCGCCGCATCTCGCCCTGATCGAGCGTCTTCTCGCGGGCCAGGTACTGCTCCAGCGTCTCGCCCCGGACGAAGCTCATGACCATGTAGGCCGTGCCGTTGGCCGACAGGAAATCGTAGACCCTGACGACGCCGGGAACATCTTCCAGTGACGCCAGCGTGCGCGCTTCCTCAAGGAAGCGGCTGCGGCCGACCACGAAGTCGTCGCCCATGCGGGTCGATCGGGGCAACACGAAGTGATCGCTGCGGCGCGCGGCAAAGTAGACCGGCAAGTATTCCTTGATGGCGACGGTACGGCCCAGATGGATGTCACGGGCACGATAGGTGATGCCGAAGCCGCCCTGGCCCACCACGTCGCTGATCATGTATTTGCCGAGGCGGAATTCGGGCGGCAGCGGACTGAGCGCGTCCAGCGCCATCCTCGGTGCCTGTGTCAGTTCGGTATCGTCAACCACCGGATGTCCCCCGGGGCCAAGAATACCCGACGCAGGTTGTACTTGCTACACCGTGACGTCGACCGCGCCACCGTCGATACGGATGTTCTGGCCGTTGATGAAGGCCGCCCGACTGCCGGCGAGGAAAGCCACCAGCTCGCCGACCTCCTCGGTCGTGGCGATGCGGCCCACCGGGTTGGGCATGTCGAGCCCGGCCAGCCGGCGCAGCAGCGCATCGGGGTCGGGATCGGCCGCCTCGGGCCAGTTCTCCTTGGTGCCGCGCCGGCGCGCGTTGTCGATCACCTCTGATGTGGCGATCAGGCCGGGGCTCACCAGGTTCACGGTGATGCCCGTGCCGGCCAGCTCCTTGGCGAGGCCCACCGTCATCACGGGCAGCGCGCCCTTGGCGGCGTAGTAATGCGGCATGCGCGCGTTGGGGCGCGTGCTGCCGATGGTGCCGACGAAGATGATGCGGCCGTGACCGCGCGCCTTCATACCCGGCACCAGCGCGCGCACCAGCCGCACGCCGGACACCACGTTCTTCTCGTAGATCGAGAGCCAATCGGCGTCGGTCGCGGTCGACCAGAAGCCGCGCTCCGCCGTGCCGTAATTGTTGACGAGGACATCGACCTCGAGTCGCCCGAGCGACGCGATCACCGCTTCCGCGCCATCGGCGTTCGAGACATCGCCCGGCGCGATCGAGACCTTGCCGCCGTCTTTCTTGATCTGCGCCGCGATGCGCTCGCAGGCGATCTCGTCGGCGCCGCTGACCACGACATGCGCGCCCTCGCGCGCCAGCACGCGCGCGATGCCGGCGCCGGTGCCGCGGCTCGATCCGGTGACCAGCGCGACGCGGTCGGCGAGGTGCAGGTCCATCAGTCCGCCGCTCGTAGATTGGTGTCCTCGCCCACGGCGATCGGCTTCTCGCCGCGGATGGTGGTGCGGCGCAGCTCGCGGCGGTAGCCGGAGTAGTCGTTGATCGCGAAATGCTTGAGGCAGCGATTGTCCCAGATCGCCAGCGCGCCCGGCGACCAGGTGAAGCGGCAGACGAACTCCGGCCGCACCGCGTGCTCGTAGAGGAAGTTCAGCAGCGGCAGGCTCTCGCGCTCGGTCATGCCCTCGAAGCGCACGGTGTAGGCGACATTGGCGAACAGCGCGCGCCGGCCCGACTCGGGATGCACGCGCACGATGGGGTGCACCATCTCGGCCATCGACGCCTCGTCGTGGCGCACCTTCATGCTGCGCGCGTTACGATTGTCGTAGAACGCCGCGCCCTTGGCGTAGCCCTTCGCCCAGTACACCGCACGCATATTGTCGAGCGTGCCGCGCAGCCCCTCCGACAACGTCTCGTAGGCGAGGTACTGGTTGGCGAACATGGTGTCGCCGCCATAGGGCGGCAGCTCGCGCGCGTGCAGGAAGGTGAAGGCCGGCGGCGTCTCGAGAAAGCTCCAGTCCGAGTGCCAGTTGCCGCCGAAGGTCGGATTCTTGCCCTCGTCGGCTTCCTTGGCGACCTTCAGCACGCTGGGATGCGTCTCCTCGCCTTCGACGAACGGGTCACGACCGAAGGTGCCGAAGTAGCCGGCGAAGCGCGCCTGGTCGAGATCGGTCATGCCCTCCTGGCCGCGGAAGAACACGCAGCAATTCTCGATCAGCGCCTTGCGGATCTCCGCCACCGTCGGCTCGTCGAGCGGCTTCTTCAGATCGGGCCCGTCGATCTCCGCGCCGCAGCCACCGGCCAAGCGTCGCACAGCGATACGCTGATAGCTCATGCTCGTTCCCTCCGGCGCTGGGTGCTGG
>JAFAZJ010000197.1 GCA_019239835.1 Alphaproteobacteria bacterium
TTGGCATCGGCGCTGGCCGAATCTCTAGGCAGCGAAGTCGCGCAGGACCTTGCCCGGCCGCGCGTCGCGATCGACGCAGAGGCCTGAGCCATCGGTCACACGTGTGCCGTTGACCCAAACGCCGTGCACGCCCATGCCGCTGGCGGTGAGCCGTGCGGCGCCCGACGGCAGGTCGAGGACCCGCTTGTTGGGCCCGCGCCCTACGGTCTTGGGATCGAACAGCAGCAGGTCGGCGGCCTGCCCTTCCCGTAGAAAACCGCGGTCCTTGATGCCGAACAGGCTGGCCGGCTGGCCGCTGAGGCGATGCACCGCCTGCTGCAGGCTCATCACGCCCCGGTCGCGGCTCCAGTGGCCCATCAGATGCAGGCCGAAGCCGGCGTCGCAGAAGAAGGTCAGGTGCGCGCCCGCGTCGCTCAGCGATATGTGCGTCGCGGGATCGGCGAGGATACGGCCGACCGCCTTCTCATCGTTGTGCAGGAGCTGCGCCACAAAGTACGTGTCGAGGTTCTCCGACAGCGCGAGGTCGAGGATGTAGTCGAACGGGTCCGCGCCGGCCGTCTTCGCCAGCGACGCCAGATCGGCGCCTTCCTTGGCGCGGTTCTCCGGCTTGCCCGTCTCGACGATGAACAGCTTGTTCCATTCGCTGTTGAACAGACGCTGCCCCTGGGCGGCGCGTAACTCGTCCTTCACCGACTGACGCCAGCTCTTGTCGGCGTAGATGCGCTTGAGCGCCTCGTCGCCATGCGCCGCCATCGCCGGCTTCCACGCCTGCATGCTCTCGAACACGTACGGGCTGCGGAACGTGAAATCCATGCTGAGCGGACAGGCCGAGGTCTGCGCCGTCAGCTTGTGGCCGCGGGCGCGCGCTTCGTTGACCTGCTCCAGGGTCTTGAACGCGCCCTCGGGATTGGTGTTGGAGTGGAATAGCGCGGCGATCACCACTGGCCGGCCAGACTCCGCCGCGATCTCCTCCAGGTACGGGATCGAGGTCAGGCGGCCGCGCGTGAGCATGTAGACGCCCTTGCCGCCCTCGCCCATTGCCTTCACCAAGGTGCGCAGTTCGCGATCGTCGGCCAAGCGCGAGGGCATCGGCAGCCCGCCTTCGCCGTTGTGCGCCTCCGCCGTGCTCGAGGCGAAGCCGACGGCGCCGGCCTTCATTGCTTCGCGTACCAGGTCGGCCATCTTGGCGATCTCCGCCTCGGTGGCCGCACGTTGCGTCGCATCCTCGCCCAGCACAAAGGTGCGGATCGCCGAGTGGCCGGCGAAGGCCGCGACGTTGGGGCCGACGCCGTTCTTCACCAGCATGTCCATATATTGCGGGAAGCTCTCGAAGTCCCAACGGATGCCGGCACGCAACGCGTCGAGCGACATGCCCTCGACATGCGTGAGGTGGCGCATGGTGAGGTCGCGGTCAGCTGGCTTGCAGGGTGCGATGGTGAAGCCGCAATTGCCGATCACGACCGAGGTCACGCCCAGCGATGGCGAGGGATCGACGAAGGGGTCCCAGGTGATCTGCGCATCGTAATGCGTGTGGCCGTCGATGATTCCGGGCGCCAGCGCGAGACCGCCAGCATCGACCGTCTGCTTGGCAGCGCCCAGCTTGCCGCCGACCGCTGCGATCTTCCCCTCGCTGACGGCGAGATCGCCTTGAGTAGGCGCAGAGCCTGCACCGTCGAAGATCGTCGCGTCGCGGATCACCAGATCGTACATGGCGCTTTACTCCCTAACTCAGGCCGGCTTTTCGCCGGCCAGCGTGATGCGGTGCAGGATGCGGCGATAGCCGTGGTAGTCGTTGATCGCGTTGTGCATGGCGCAGCGATTGTCCCACAGCGCCAGCGAGCCTGGCTGCCAGCGGAAACGGCAGGTGAACTCCGGCCGGATCTGATGCTCGAACAGGAAGGCGAGCAATCCCGCGCTCTCCTTCTCCGTCCAACCCTTGATCTTCGCCGTATGGCCGATGTTCAAGTAGAGCGCCTTGCGGCCAGTCTCCGGGTGCGTGCGCACCATCGGATGCTCGGCCTCCAGCGGCTTGACCTCCTGGCCGGCCGCCTTCAGCCGATCCTCGCGCGTCTTCGAGGCCTCGGCCTTCATCGAAGAACTGACGCCAACCAGGCCCTGCAGCATCGCCTGCATGCCCGACGAAAGCGTCTCGTAGGCGAGGTACTGGTTGGCGAACTCGGTGTCGCCACCCACCGGCGGCAGCTCGATGGCGTAGAGCATGCTGGCCATCGGCGGGACCTGCAGATAAGTCGTGTCGGAGTGCCAGACGCCGCCGAAATTGTTGCGCTCGGTCTCCAGCTTCGCCACGGGCGTGATCATCGGATAGTCGTCAAGCCCCTTGAGCTGCGGGTACTCGATCGGCTCACCGATGCGCCGCGCGAAGGCGAGCTGCTGCGCCGGCGTGATCTTCTGGTCGCGGAAGAACACCACGAGATGATCGAGCCAGGCCTGGCGAATCTCCGTAATCACGTCGTCAGCCAGGTCCTGCGCCAGGTCGACGCCGTGCAATTCCGCTCCCAGCGCGCCGGCAACACGCCGGACCTCGAAATGCCTGTAGTTGCGCCGTTCCATCGTTTCCGCCCTCGTCCTGGTGCCTATTAAAGCAGGCACGCGACCCCGGAAACCACCCCCACGATCGCCAATTGCCAGATTGCGCGGAGAGGCGACGTCCTAGAAGCTGAAGCGAAGGATTGGGGGGACTTACGATGAAGCGACGGCACCTCCTTGCGATGCCTGCCGGTTTGGCCGCTGCGTCCGTCCTCCCCGCACGCCACGCCCGCGCCGCCGGCGCCTCCATCGGCTGGATCTCTGTCGAATCGCGCGAGGATTCGCAGCCGTTCCTCGCCGCCTTCAAG
>JAFAZJ010000125.1 GCA_019239835.1 Alphaproteobacteria bacterium
AGGCTCGAGCTGGTCAACAACACGCCGGAGGAAATCCTCGCGCTCGCCCAGGAAATGCTCGAGCGCCTCGACGGCCGCGCCGTCTACACCGCCGACGACGAGGCGCGGCAGGACAAGTTCCGCGCGCTGTTCGCCAAGGGCCACTACAGCTACGGCGCCGCCTCGCGCATCGGCCGCGACTTCCTGCGCCAGCTCGACGACCCGGCGCTCAGATCAGCCTGAAGCCCGCCGTGAAAGGCATCGGCTAGATGGCGGGCGGCTTGGCCAGCGGCTCGCGATCGACGCGGAAGGTGGCGATACGGCGCGCCGCCGTCATGCCGATGGGAATGAAGAGCGGCAGCAGGAAATCGCGCAGGAAGCGGGCCAGGGCGTTGCTGGCCATCTTGCCCGAGCCGTTGCGGCGGCCGATCCGGATCACCGCGTCCGTGCGGTCGCGGCGCAACGCCTCGAAGCGCACGAAGGCCGCTGCGGGCACGGCCGCCTCGCGCAGGCAGGCGGCGAGGACCACCGCATCCTCCAGCGCCATAGAGGCGCCCTGCCCCGAATGTGGCGCGACGGCATGCGCGGCATCGCCGACCAGCACGACGCGATCAGTGTGCCAGGTCGGCAACGCCGGCATGTCGTAGATCGGATAGTGGCGGTCGACCGTTGGTACGGCGCGCAGGATCAGTCCCACCGGTTCGGGATCACCTGCGTGCAGCTGGCGCAACACCGCGGCAAAGCGAACAGGGTCCTCGACCGACATCAGATCCCGCTCGGCCACCGGATAGGAATTGAACCAATAGACCGGGCCGTCGCCCGCCTTCTGGTAGCCGAAGAAGGCGCGTCGGCCGAAGCTCATGCGCATGACGCCCTCGGTCGACGGCACGTCGGGCATTGCGATCATGCCGCCGGTGCCGGTGAGGCCCGTGTAGCGCGGGCGCGGCATCGCCGGGAAGATCGCCGCGCGCAGCGCCGAGGTCAGACCGTCGGCTGCCACCACCATGTCGAAGCGATGCCTGCTGGCCGCAGCGAAATCGAGCACCACGTCATCGGCCAACTCCTGCGCGTTTGCCAACCGCATGCCGAAGCGCAGCTCGACACCCGCTTCGCGCGCCGCGTCGAGGACAATGCCCACCAGGACGCCGCGGCCGATCGTGACCATGTCGGCCGGCCGGCGATCCGGATCGAGGTGGTCGATGCGCGCGAGCGTCCTGCCGAGGTGATTGCCGATCTCCAGCGCGCGCGTCGTCATGCCCGCCGCGCGCACCGCCTGTTCGACCCCGACAGCACGCAGCGCCGCCAGGCCATTGGGCGCCAAGGTCAGGAAGAGGCCTTCGCTGCGCACCTCGCGTTCCATGCGGCTCTCGAACACCACGGGACGATGGCCGTCGCGGGCCAGCAGTGTCGCCAGTGCAAGCCCAGCGAGCCCGCCGCCACAAACCGCGACTGAGGGTGGATGGTTCATGGCGATCTCCTGGGCAGCGGCGGCCTTGCTCCGGCGACGGCGCAGCCACATAGTGGGGGTTCGGCTAAAAATACGATTTTCTGATAGTTAGATGATCGAAACATCTTCGTCAACCCGGGAGCGCGCCGCGCTGTACGGCCGGCTGACCCGGCTGATCATGCGCTGGCAGGACGCGACGCAAGCCTTCGACGCGGCGGTGGGCGAGCGGTTGGAGATTTCCCAGGCGGAGCAGCACTGCCTGTCGTTCCTGCACGAGGCGCCGAAGCCCGCCGGCGAGATCGCGGCCGAGATCGGCCTGACGCCCGCGGCGGTGACCTCGCTGGTCGATCGGCTGGAGGCGCGCGGCCTGGTCGCGCGGCAGCGTAGCGAGACCGACCGCCGCCAGGTGCTGGTCGCGACGACCGACGCGGCGCGCAAGGCAACGCAGCGCTACTACGGCCCGATCGCGAAGGAGGGTCAGGCGCTGCTCGATACCTTCAGCACGGCCGAGCTCACGATCATCGCGAAGTTCGCCGAAGCTGCCGTCGAGCTGCAGGTGCGTCATACCCAGCGCATCCGCGGCGACAAAGCCAGGCGGCGCGGCGGCTGACCATGGAAAGGCAAGCTCAATGACCCTGATCTGGAAGCGCGTCGCGCTGGCACTGGCGTTGGCGCTGTCCAGCCTGGCGATGCCGGCCTGGGCGCAGGATTACCCGACGCGGCCCATCAAGCTGGTCGTGCCCTACGCGCCAGGCGGCGGTGCCGATGCCGTGGCGCGCATCGTGGCCAAGCGGGCCAGCGAGAGCCTGGGCCAGCCGATCGTGATCGAGAATCGCGGCGGCGCCGGCTCGATCCTCGGCACCGACATGGTCGCCAAGGCGGCGCCCGACGGCTACACGCTGCTGCTCGGCCAGTCCGGCCCGATCTCGATCAACCCGGCGGTCTACAAGAGCCTGCCCTACGATCCGGTGAAGGACTTCGTGCCGATCACCATGACCACGGCCTATCCCTACATCCTGGTGATCCATCCCGATACGCCGGCCAAGACGCTGCAGGAGTTCGTCGCGCTGGCAAAGGGCAAGCCGGGCGCGATGAACTACGGCACGACGGGCGTCGGCGCCGCCAACCACCTCGTCGCCGAGCTGTTCAACAGCAAGGCCGGACTGAAGATGACCCACATCCCCTATCGCGGCACGGCGCTGGCGGTAGGCGATCTGGTCGCCGGTCAGCTCTCGATGGTGTTCGGCGATCCGATCAGCGTCCTGCCGCACATCCGCTCAGGCAAATTGCGCGCGCTCGCGGTGACCAGCCTGGACCGCTCGTCGGTCGCGCCCGACGTGCCGACGGTTGCCGAAAGCGGGTACGCCGGCTTCGAGGCACTCGCCTGGCACGGCATCCTGGCGCCCACAGGCACGCCGCCGGCAATCATCAAGAAGCTCAACGAGCACATCGTGAAGGCGCTGGCCGATGCCGAGACCAGCAAGCTGCTGACCAACCAGGCGATGCAGACCGTGGGCAACACGCCGGAAGCCTTCGCCGCCTTCATCCAGAAGGACATCGCGATCTGGAAGGCGGTCGCTGCGTCGGCCAACGTGACGGTCGAATAGCTACGGCCGGGTCATCGCCGCCAGGTTCGACACGTCGTCACTCTTCTCCAGCGACCACACCGCGTCGATCAGCTTGCGGGGGTCATAGCCCGGTCGCCAGCGAGCAGCTTCGGCGCCAAGCTTGGCTTCGATCTCGCTGTCCTTCATTGGATTGGACGAGCTGCCGCGCGCCGCCTTGGTCGACACGCTGTGGCGCGTGCCGTCGGCGGTCCACAGCTCCATCTCGACGGCGATGGTCGAGATCGCGGGATCGGCGGCGACCTCGATCCTGCGGCGCATCTCGACCATCGCGGGATCGTTGACGCAGGCATCGGTGAAATGATCGAGGCCGACCTTGCCGTGCACCAGCGCCGCGGCAACGGCGTGTTGCAGGCTGACCTGCGACTCCCGCCCGGTGGCGACGTTGGGCCGGTCGGTGCGCTGCAGCAGCAGCGGATTGCCGCGGAACGCCACGCGCGCCACCGACGCGCCCGGATGCGCGGCACGCCAGTCGATGGCGCAGTCGAGCAGCGGATGGATCACGAAGCCGCAGGGATAGGGCTTGATCGAATTGTCGTTGAGCTCCCAGCGCTGGCCCAGGCCGTCGAGCAGCGCCGCCCAGTCCGGCGGCTCGTTCATCGCCGCGAGGAAGCCCTGCGCGCCGGCGATCGGTTCGGCTGGCCCCTCGAAGCCCTTCTCGGCCAACAGCGCCGACCACAGGCCATTCTTCGCCGCGTTGCCGACGCTGAGACTCTTGGCTGGCCAGCCCAAGCATTCGCATAGGCCGGCCGATTGCGTCGACGCATTGCCCAGCGCCCAGACGATCTGCTGCTCGTTCAAGCCCAGCAGCTTGGCCGCGCCCGCGGCAGCACCGAACACGCCGCAGGTCGAGGTGATGTGCCAGCCGCGCGGATAGTGGCCGGGCGACACCGCGCCGCCGACCCGGCACTCGATCTCGAAGCCCAGCACGAAGGCCAGCAGCAGCTGCGGCCCCGTCACGCGGCGCAGCTCGGCGAGCGCCAGCAGCGCCGGCGCCAGCGGCGAGGTGGGATGAACCACCGTGGGCAGATGCGTATCGCAATAGTCGAAGACGTTGGCGCCGGCGGCGTTGAGGAACGCGGCATTCAACGCATCGATGCGTTCGCCGCGACCGATCACCGTGGCCTGCTTGCCGCCGGAGAACTCGGCGAGCAAGGCAAGCGCCATCTCGATCGGCTGCGTGCGGCAGCCGGCGATCGCCACGGCGAAGAAGTTCAGCAGGGCGCGCTTGGCTTCGTGCCTGATCGCCTCGGGCACGTCCTCAAAGCGCGTGCCGGCAACGAAGCGGGCGAGGGTTTGCGTAACGCCAGGTCGGGGAAGCATGGAGAGCTCGCTATCAATATCTTCCCCCGGAGGGGGAAGGTGCCCGAAGGGCGGATGGGGGATGTCGAAGACGGACTCCTGCGTTCGCCTTCAACATCCCCCTTCCGTCGCTCCGCGCCACCTTCCCCCTCCGGGGGAAGAAAGCTTAGCGCTCGCTGCGGTAGACCGCGAACTCGGCACGCGTGTCGGCGATGCCGAACCAGCGATGCTGGTTGGCGCGGAACTGGCGCCAGTTGGCGAGGATCTTCTTGAACTGCTCGTTGCCCGCCGCCTCCTCGTCGAGCACGGCCTCCAGCGCAACGCGCAGCGCCTTGACGACGTCGTCGGGCAGCACCGAGAGCTGTGTGCCGGCGGCCACCAGACGGGCGATGGCGACGGCGTTCTTGGCATCGTAGGACGCCAGCATCTCGGTCATGGCGTAGTTGCAGGCGTATCGCAGGATCGCCTGGTAGCGCGGCGGCAGCGAGCCCCACGCCTCCTTGCCGATGAACAGCTGGTTGACCGCCTCCAGCTCCATCACACCCGGCGTGTAGTAGTACTTGGCGACCTTGTGGAAGCCGAGCTTCTCGTCGTCGTAGGGGCCGACCCATTCGCAGGCGTCGATGGTGCCGCGCTCCATCGCCGGATAGATGTCGCCGCCGGCGATCTGCTGCGGCACGGCGCCCAGCTTGGCGACCACCCTGCCGCCGAACCCGGCCGTGCGGAACTTCAGGCCCTGGAAGTCCTGGACGCTTTTGATCTCCTTGCGGAACCAGCCGAACATCTGGCCACCGGTCTGGCCGGCCGGCAGGGCGACGACCTTGAAAGAGTCGTAGATCTCGTCCATCAGCTTGCGGCCGTCGCCGAACATCATCCACGCATTCTGCATGCGCGGCGTCAGCCCGAAGGGCAGTGAGCCGTCGAAGATGAACGACGGGTTCTTGCCGATGTAATAGCCGGTGTAGCTGTGGCCGCACTCGACCGTGTTGTTGGCGACCGCGTCGAGCACCTGCAGGCTGGGCACGATCTCGCCGGCGGCGAAGGTGTTGAGCACGAACTTTCCGTCGGTCATCTCGCCGACGACGCGCGCGATGGTCGCCGAGGCGCCCCACAACGTGTCGAGGTTCTTGGGAAAGCTCGACGTCAGGCGCCACTTGATGTTCTCGTTGGTCGCCTGGCCGAAGGCGGGCGACGCCGCGATGGCGGCGAGCGATGCGCCGGCCGCGGCCGGTGCGAGCTGTCGACGTGTGATGGTCATGGATCTTCCCTCCCGTTGATCCGCTGCGAAAAATGTTAGACCGGCAATTCTGGTATCGCTACCAGAAACAACGGTGCACATCATCCTCAGGTGCTGTCGCGCTGGACGATCTCGAAGCCGAGATCGATCCTCAAGCGCTCCGGCTGGGCGCCCAGTAGGCGGTTGACGAGCAGCTCCGCACTGCGCCGACCGATCGCCTCGCGCGGAATGCGTAACGTCGTCACCGCCGGCACTGAGTGGTGCAGCAAGTCGAGATCGTCGAAGCTGGCGATGGCGATGCGCTTGGGCACCCGCCAGCCGCGGCGCTGGCATTCGAGCAGCGCGCCCATAGCCAGCACGTCGCCGGCGAAGAACGCGGCATCGAGCTTAGGATGCGTCTGGACCAGCCGCACCACGGCACCGGCGCCCTCGGCGAAACCGCCGCCGGCCGCCTCGAGCACGAGGCCGGGATCGACCGGCAGCCCCATATCCTTCAGCGCGGCGAAGTAGCCGCGGCGGCGCTCGCGCGAGCGGTCGTTGTCGGCCAGCGGCAGAGTGACGAAGCCGATCTTGCGATAGCCCAGGCGGCCGAGATGCGCGGTCATCGCGCGCGCCGCCTCGAAGTTCGAGTAGCTCACCGCCATGTCGAGCGGCTCGGCCGGCAGATTGCCGGTCTCGATCACCGGCACGCCGGTCCTGCGCACCAGCTCGCGCAGCTGTTTGGTGTGTGTCGTGTTGTGCAGCACCAGGCCGCAGACTCGCTGCGCGAGGAAGGCCGAGACCGCCGCCTCCTCGTCGTCGAGGCTGTGCCCGCTATTGGCGATCATCAGGTGAAAGCCGTTGGCGCGCAGCACGTCGGAGATCGCCTGGATCATGCTGGCGTACAGCGAATTGCGGAAGCTCGGCACGATCAGGCCGACGACGTTCGAGCGCTTGGACGACAGGCTGCCGGCAATGCGATTGGGCAGGTAGCCGTAGTGGCGCACCGCCGCCTCGACCTTACGCCGCATCTTGTCCGACACCGTCGACGGATCGCTGAGCGCACGCGACACCGTCATCGGCGATACGCCGGCGTGGCGCGCGATGTCGCTCATCGTGACCGCGTCGCCGTTGCCGTTTCGCCTGGCCTTGCCGCTCATCGCCGACATGCTCGCATGGGGCCGCAAGCCTATTATAATCTGGTAGCGATACCAAGAACGGGAGCGATCACCATGCCGGGAGAGATGCTGGGCTTTGTCGGTGTCGGGCGCATGGGCGGCCCCATGGCATCGCGCTTGCTCGACGCGGGCCATCGCCTCTGTATCCATGACGTCTCCGACGCCGCGACCGCGCCGCTGGTGGCGCGCGGTGCGCAGCTCGCCGCCTCCCCTGCCGAGGTCGCGTCGGCCGCGCACATCGTCTTCATCAGCCTGCCGACGCCCGACGTGGTGCGGCAGGTGGTGCTGGGCGGCAATGGCGGCATCATCAACGGCTCGAGCGTGCGGCTGGTGGTCGACCTCTCAACCACGGGACCAGGCGTCGCGACCGAGGTGGCGGCCGGCCTCGCCGAACGGCGCATCGGCTGGGTCGACGCGCCGGTGAGCGGGGGCATGACCGGCGCCAAGGCCGGCACGCTGGCGATCATGGTGTCGTGCCCGACCCCGACCCTGCAGACGGTGGAGCCGCTGCTGAAGGTGTTCGGGCGGCACTTCCATGCCGGCGAGAAGCCCGGCCTGGCGCAGACAGCCAAGCTCGCCAACAACCTCTTGGCGGCCACCGCTTTGGTCGCCACCTCGGAGGTGATGGCGATGGGCGTGAAGGCAGGGCTCGACGCGCGCGTGCTGGTCGACATCATCAACGCCTCGAGCGGCCGCAACAGCGCCAGCCAGGACAAGTTCCCGCGCGCCATCCTGCCCGGCAGCTTCGATTTCGGCTTCACCACCGGTCTCTCGTACAAGGACGTGCGCCTGTGCATCGAGGAGGCCGAGGCGCTCGGTGTGCCGATGGTCGTGGGCGCCGCGGTGCGCCAGATGCTCGCCATCACCAAGGCCCGCTTCGGCGCCGATTCCGACTTCACCCACATCGCCAAGGTGCTGGAGGAATGGGCCGGCGTCGAGATCCGGGGATGATGCCAGCGCGCGCAGGGGAATAACTTCGCGCCCCCCGTGTCGACCACGTTGACCGGCTATCGCACGACCGGCAACATCCAGCGAATGGCGACGTCGTCGCCCACCAGGGAGGCAAACATGCAGCGCGTACCGCTTCTGGCCGGCCTTTGCGCCGCGATTCTCATCGGCCAGTCGGCTCTCGCGCCGACGCCGGCCCCCGCGCAAGCGCCCGAGATCACGTTGACGCGTATCGAGTGCGGCACGCCCCAGGCGCCGACCGCCGTGAACCAGCGCTTCTCGGACACCTACTCCTACGGCGATCTGAAGGTGCAGTTCGTCTACAGCTGCTATCTCATCAAGCATGGCAACGATTACATGCTGTGGGATACCGGCCACTCGATGAGCGCGCCCAACGTGGCGCCGAAGGTGAGCATTGTCGATCAGCTCGCCCAGCTCAAAGTCACGCCCGACCAGATCAAGTTCGTCGGCATCAGCCACTACCACGCCGACCATACCGGTCAGGTCGCGTCCTTTCCCAAGTCGACCCTGCTGATCGGCACCGGCGACTGGGACGTGCTGAACAATCCGAAGCCGCTGCAGGGCGCCAACGTCGCGCCGTTCGAGCACTGGATGAAGGGCGGCGGCAAGGTCGAGCCGGTGCCGCAGGACAAGGACGTGTTCGGCGACGGCAGCGTGATGATGCTCTACTTGCCAGGCCACACGCCGGGCCATCACGGCCTGATGGTCAAGCTGCCGCAAATGGGTGTCGTGGTGCTGAGCGGCGACCTCGTGCACTTCCAGGAGAACTGGAACACCGACGGCGTGCCCGCCTTCAACATCGATCGCGCGCAGTCTGTGGCCTCGATCGAGCGCGTCAAGAAGATCGTGGCCGCCCACAAGGCGACGCTGATCATCCAGCATGACCAGCGCGACATCGCCAAGCTGCCGGCCTTCCCGGCTGCCGCGAAGTAACGGCGCATCGCGGCGCCGGACCGGCACGGTGATCGATCCCGAGACCGATCGCGTGCTGGTCACCGGCGCGGCAGGCGCCATCGGCAC
>JAFAZJ010000166.1 GCA_019239835.1 Alphaproteobacteria bacterium
TATCTGATAAAATCAGTAGTTGTCTAGCGCTTGAAGGCCAGTGTCAGGCTGGCGTTATTACTCTATACTTTTTCCTTCCCAGTCAGGTGCCGGCGTATTTCGCCATGCACTATTCAGATATGACTACAAGAGGCGGCCCTTCCGTGAACCCGGCAGGCTTCGCGGGCAACCCGTCTTCGAAGCTGTAGCTACTTCGTTGGACAATGGTTTCGTGCACAATGACAACGCAGTATTTCAATTGCGTCAGTATCCGGCTCTGCAACTCACATTGAAGAGGCCCATTTCAGTCATTAGTGGCCTTTATCCGTTTCGAGAATCTAGGCCTGAGGATTGCACTCCGTATTGGCGATTGTGCGGAGACCTCTCCCGGCCCTGCCGAGTTTCGCCGCGTCACGTTGCAGATTTTTCCGAAGCACAAAAACCATCTTCACTTAGATTTTTTGTTTCAGAAGCAGCCCTCGCAACACGCGACAGGAACAGCCCCTTTCAATTCAACTCGTTTTCGCCGAGGCTCAGGTAAGAGCGTGACCTTTGAGCCAAGCGGAGTCTGGATCGTGACCAAGGCCGGGGCGCGTGGGAACGTCGAGCTCGGTCTTCCATCGCGCGAGGCCGATCCCGAAGGGGTCCATGTGCTCCTCGGCGTCGATGGTGGCGAAATAGGCCGGTGCGTCCATCGTGGCGATGAGGTGCAGGGAGGCCAGCGCGGCCGGGCCGAGGAACGGCGTATGCGGCGCCACTGACACGTCCAGAGTCTCGAGTGCGGCGAGCGCGCGGGCGGCTTCCGAGACGCCGCCGATCATGCCGACATCGGGCTGCGCGACGGCGACCGCCGGTGCTTTGGCATAGAGCGCGAGTTGCTCGGCCGAGCCAAGATCAGCGCCCAGCCCGATGGGAATGCCCTGCAGCGCCGCCATGTCGAGGACGCTCTCGGGCGGCCACGACGGATCCTCGAGCCACAGCAGGTTCAGCGCCCGCCACCGCGCGCTGTCCCTGATGATGTCCGCCGGCTCGTGGGCGTTGTTGCAGTCGGCAACGAAGGGGATCGCGGCGCCGACTGGACGGCGCGCCTCCTCGATCACGTCGAGGTCGAACTCGTGCACCTTCACCGCGGCGACGCCGGTCGCCAGCGCCTGCTCGACGCGGGCGCGCACGCGGCCGGCATGGTTGAAGCGGTCGAGGCTCGCCATGACGGGCACCTGCTTGCGCTTCGCGCCGCCGAGCATCGCCGACAGCGATTGTCCCGCCGCCTTGCCGGCGATGTCCCATAGTGCCGTGTCGACGGCGCCCAGCGCGTTGAGGATGGTGCCGGCGCGGCCGAAGGATGCGAAGCGCCGACGCGTCTCGAGATTGAGCGCCTGGCGCTGCTCGACCGGTTGGCCGATGTACAGCGGGGCGACGATGTCGCGGATCGTGGCGGCGAGGCTCGCCTGCGTCGCGGCGCGAATACACAGCGATTCGCCGTAGCCGACGAGGCCCGAGCGCGTCGTCACGCGGCAGAACAGCAGATGCAGCGCCGGCGGCGGACTGCCGGCAGCGCTCGCGCGATGCTCGAATGGAACGCGCAGCGGGAGCGGTTCGATGCGGTCGATGATCATGGCGGTGCTTTCCGGTCTCGAACGGACAGGAACGTCCCATACCTTCCCCCGAGGGGAAAGGCGGTGTTGCGTTGGCCAAGCATTCGCTGGCTCCTCTACCGGCGACTATTTACGCTGACCTCGCGAAACACCGAGGTTTGCAATGAGTGATCCGGCTCCAGGCGTCGACGACCGGGACATGCGTCGTCTGCTGACCGACATCGAGACCCAGCGCTCGACGGTCATGGACGCGGCGCGTGCGCCGGCCGTGGCGCGCCAGCGTGCCGACGGCAAGATGACCGCGCGCGAGCGGATCGATGCGCTGTGCGATGCGGGGTCGTGGCGCGAGTTCGGCGCGCTGGTCACCGCCGCCGGCGACACCGACCTGACGCGCGACCTCGACGCGCCGGCGGACGGCATCGTCGCCGGGCTGGCGACGATCGAGGGCCGTCCGGTCGTGGTCACGTCGCACGACTTCACGGTCTATGGTGGCAGCAGCAGCGTCATCGGCACGCTCAAGCTGGCGCGTGCCCTCGAAAAATCCATCGAGTCGGGCCTGCCCCTGATCCGGCTGCTGGAAGGCGGCGGTCACCGCATCCAGGAAGGCCTCGACGCCCGCCATTTCGCCTCGTCCAAGGGCATCTTCAACGAGCTGACGCGCGCGTCGGGGTGGGTGCCCGTCGTGGCGGCGATGCTGGGGCCGTGCTTCGCCGGGCCGACCAACCACGCCGCGCTGGCCGACTATGTCGTGATGGTGCGCGGTGTCGCCACCATGGGCATGGCCGGACCGGCGCTGGTCAAGGCGGGCACCGGCGAGGACATCGACAAGGAAGCCCTGGGCGGCACGGCGCTGCAGGTCGACGAGACGGGCATGGCCGATCTCGCCGTCGACAGCGAGGCCGAATGCTTCGCCGCGATCCGCCGCTACCTCTCCTACCTGCCCGCCAACGCACGCGCGCCGGCGCCAATCGTCGCCTGCAGCGATCCGGTGGACCGCCGCGACGAGGCGCTGCTCGATCTCGTGCCGGCCAATTTGCGCAAGCCCTACGACATGCGCAAGGTGGTCCGGCTACTGGCCGATGCCGACAGCGTCTTCGAGATCAAGCCCAGCCACGCGCGCAACATCGTCACCGCCTACGCTCGGCTCGATGGCAGGGCGATCGGCTTCATCGCCAACAACCCGATGTTCTCGGCCGGCACCTTGGACGGCAACGCCTGCGATAAGGCGGCGCATTTCATCGGCCTGTGCGATGCCTTCGGGCTGCCGCTGATCTACCTCGTCGACGTGCCCGGCTTCGCCATCGGCTCGGGCGCCGAGCGCAGCCGCATGGCAAGGCGCAGCGCCCGGCTGATCCACGAGCTCGGCAACGCCTCGGTGCCGCGCATCTGCGTCGTGCTGCGCAAGGGTTACGGCCTGGGCTATGTGGCCATGAACGGCGGCCGCGGCTTCGGCGCCGATGCCTGCTTCGCCTGGCCGACGGCGGAGATCTGCGCCATGTCGGTCGAGGGCGCCGTCGACATCGCCTATCGCAAGGAGATCCGCGCCGCACCGGACCCGCAGGCGCATCGCGCGCGGCTCATCGACGGCTTCAAGGGCCAGCTGGGCGCATTGCGCGCGGCCGAGCATTTCGGCATCGACGACGTGATCGATCCGCGCGACACCCGCCGCCTGATCATCGAGACTTTGCGCACCGCGCCGCCGCGACGACAGCTCAACCTGCCGCCGAAGTTTCGCTCCGTCGCGCCGATCTGAAGAAAGCTGTGCGACCATACTGATTCACGAACCGCCGGCAGGCGGCGAGTCACGGGAGTGGAATATGTTCAACGCCGCCGAGAATGCCGGCACCATCGTCGAGGCACTGAAGCAGACGGAGGCCGAATCGGAGGCCACGCGCGTGCTGAGCGCGAAGGCGGTGACGCTGCTGCACCAGTCCGGCGTAACGCGGATCATCAGCCCGGCAGCCTATGGCGGCTACCAGCTGCCGGTGCGTGCCCTGGTCGAGGCCGAGCGGGTCATTGCGCACGGCAGCACGGCGGCGTCGTGGGTGTTGATGGTGTGCGCCGCCCACACCTTCATTGCCGGCCGGTTGCCGCGACGCGGACAGGACGAGATCTTCGGTACGGACCCCGGCATGCTGATCCCGGGCGTGCCCTCGCCGCGCGGCACCTGCCAGCGCACCAAGGGCGGATACGTCCTCAACGGTCGCTGGCCCTATGCCAGCGGCGCGGATCACGGCGACTGGGTGCTGATCGGATGTCGGGGCGTCCGCAACGAGGCTGGCGAGTCGTGTCCGTCCTTGATCGTCGTGATGCCCAAGGCCGATGTCGTGATCGACGACACGTGGTTCACCCTGGGCATGCGCGGCACGGGCTCCAAGGACCTCGTGCTCGACAACGTTTCGATCCCCGAGCACTACGCCGTGACGATGGGCGAGGCGCAATTGGGCACGGTGCCAGGCGTCGATATTCCGCTGTACCGGCTGCCGATCCGCCCGTCGCTTGCCACGATGCTGTTGGGCACCATCGTGGGCATGGCCGAGCGCGGCCTGCAGATCTTCATCGAGCAGACCCGCACGCGCCGCGATGTCTATACCGGCAGCATGAAGGTGGACAGCCCGGGCATGCAGCGCCGCGTCGCCGAAGCGAGCGCGGAGATCGCCTGCGCCTGGGCGCTCACGCAGCAGAATTGCGACCTGCTGGAACAGGCCATGCGTCATGACCCGCCGATGCCGATCGCGGCGCGCGCACAGGTGCGCTGGAACGCCGCCTATGCGACGCACCTTTGCCGGCAGGCCAGCAACCGCCTGTTCGAAGGCGCGGGCGCCGGCGCGGCCCATGACAGCCACGCCATGCAAGTCTTCTTCCGCGACATGAACACCGCGACACACCACGCGATGCTCGACTTCGACGCGAACGTCGAGCTGCAGGGCAAGAGCCTGCTGGGCATAGAACTGAACGACGCGATGGTTTGAGGACACACCGTCATTCCGAGCGCAGCGAGAAATCTTTGCGCTGCTGAAAGATCTCTCGCTTCGATCGGGATGACAGATCGGCTCGCGCGTCAGGGCGTCGTCACTGTCGTCCCAAGCGGATTCGGCGTCGCGAAGTGGCATGCGGCGGCGTGGCCCGCTGCGACATCGCGCAGAGGTGGTCGTTCGCGCGTGCAGATGTCCTGGGCGATTGGGCAGCGGGTGCGGAAGCTGCATCCCGAGGGGATCGCCGAGGGGCTGGGCACGTCGCCCGGCAGCACGATGCGCTTCTTGGTGCGCGAGGGCCGCGCTTCGGGGGCAGCCGAGAGCAGCGCCTGGGTATAGGGATGGTGCGGGGCGCCGAAGACCTGCTGCTTGCGGCCGATCTCGACGATGCGGCCGAGATACATCACCGCCACGCGGTCGGCGATGTGTCGCACAACGGCGAGGTCGTGCGAGATGAACAGGTAGGAGAGCCGCCGCTCTTTCTGCAGGTCCTGCATGAGGTTGATGATCTGCGCCTGCACCGAAACGTCGAGCGCCGAGACCGGCTCGTCGGCGACGATCAGGCTGGGGCCGAGCGCGATCGAACGGGCGATGCCGATGCGCTGGCGCTGGCCGCCGGAGAATTGATGCGGATAGCGGCCCATCACCGAGGGCGACAGGCCGACGCTGTCGAGCAGCTGCGCGACGGTCTCGCGGCGATGAACGGCTGAGCGGATCAGGCCGTTGGCGTCGAGCGGCTCGGCGATGGTCTGCAGGATGGTGCGCCGCGGGCTGAGCGAGCTGCGCGGGTCCTGGAACACCATCTGAATGCGCCGGCGCGCGCGACGCAGCGCGCCGCCCGAGGCTGCGGTGATGTCCGTGCCCTCGAAGACGATGCGGCCGGCCGACGGCTCGATCAGGCGCATGATCAGGCGACCGGTCGTCGACTTGCCGCATCCGGACTCGCCGACCAGCGCCAGGGTTTCGGACTCGGCGATCTCCACCGACACGTCATCGACCGCGCGCACCACCGATTTGCCGCCGACGAACGCGCCCCAGCGGCTGCGCGCCGCGAAGGATTTGGCCAGGCCCTCGACGCTGAGCAGGCCGGTCATGCGCGCGCCTGGGGCAGCGCGAAGCACGCGGCCTGCTGGGTCTCGCTGACCCGCACCATCGGCGGCACCTGCTCGAGGCAGACCGCCATGCGCTTGGGGCAACGTGCATAGAACGCACAGCCCGGCCCGCGTTCCGCCGGCGTGGGCGGCGCGCCGGGAATCTGGAACAGCCGATCCTGGCCGATCGAGCGGCTAGGGATCGAGTTCAGCAAGCCTTCGGTGTAGGGATGCGCCGGCCGGTCGAACAGCTCGTCGATCGCCGCCGTCTCGACGACGCGGCCGCAATACATGACGATGACGCGATCGGCGACGTCGGCGATGACGCCGAGATCGTGCGACACGAGCAGGATCGAGGTGCGATAGCGCGCCCTGAGCTGCTTCATCAGCTCGAGCACCTGGGCCTGGATGGTGACATCGAGCGCCGTGGTCGGCTCGTCGGCGATCAGCAGCTTGGGATTGCAGGCCAGCGCCATGGCAATCATCACGCGCTGGCGCATGCCGCCGGAGAACTCGTGCGGATAGGAGACATAGCGGCTCTCGGCGTCGGGGATGCCGACCAGCTGCAGCATCTCCAGCACCCGCGCGCGTCGCGCCGCCGCGCCAACGCTCTCGTGCAGCAGCAGCGCCTCGGCGATCTGCTCGCCCACCGTCATGACGGGATTGAGCGCGCTCATCGGCTCCTGGAAGATCATGGCGATCTCCTTGCCGCGGATGTCGGGCATGTCGGCGGCCGGCAAGGTGAGCAGATCGACGCCGTCGAACTCGATCGAGCCCTCGACGATGCGACCGGGCGGCTCGGGGATCAGGCGCAGGAGCGACAGCGACATCACGCTCTTGCCCGATCCCGATTCGCCGACGATGCCGATGCAGTCGCCGGCCTGCATGTCGAAGCCGACGCGGTCGAGCACGCGCACCGCCCTGCCCGCCGGTCCGAACTCGACGCTGAGGTTGCGCACCTTCAAAAGCGCGCCGCTCATTCGTCTCTCGCTTCCGGGTCGAGGACGTCGCGCACCTTGTCGCCCAGCATGTTGAAGGCCAGCACGGTCACCGTGATGGAGAGGCCAGCAGCGACGATCGGCCATGGCGAGCCGAACAGATTGCCCAGCCCGTCGCGGATGATGACGCCCCAGCTCGCCTTGGGTGCCTGGGTCCCCAGACCCAGGAAGCTCAGGGTCGCTTCCAGGCGGATCGCGGTCGCCACCCATAAGGTCAGCACCACGACGATCGAGCCGGCGATGTTGGGCAGGATGTGGTTGAGCATGATCGCCGGCGTGCGCACGCCACTGGCGATGGCGGCCTCGATGAAGGCTTCCGAGCGGATGCTGAGCGTCGAGGCGCGCGCGATGCGGGCAAAGCGCGGCGCGAAGGCGACGGTCAGCACCACCACCATGTTCCAGAATCCCGCGCCCAAAGCGGCCGCGATCAGGATGCCGAGCAGCAGCGCCGGGAATGCGAGGAAGATGTCGAGGAAGCGGCCGATGACGCGATCGATCCAGCCTCCGAAGTAGCCCGCCGTAACGCCCAGCGCCGTGCCGATGATGGCCGCGAGCGCCGGCGCGATCGTGCCCAGCAGCAGCGACGTGCGCGCGCCGTAGATGATGCGCGAGAGGATGTCGCGGCCGAACTGGTCCGTACCCAACCAGTGTTCCGGCGACGGCGGCAGGTTGATGCTGAGCAGGCTCTGCGCGATCGGATCAAACGGCGCGATGCGATCGGCGAGGATCGCCACTAGCGCGATGGCGACCAGCACGATGACGAAGAACAGCGAGACGCGATCGCGCGCGATGCTGATCGCGATCTGCGCCAGAATTCCTCGTTCCGAATGCTCGGAAGCTGCGTCCGCGGTCGTCGTCATCGCACCGCCCCCACGCGCGGGTCGATGAAGACATAGAGGATGTCCATCACCAGGTTCACGACCACGACGAAGACCGCGAAGACGACGATGCCGGCCTGCACCACCGGGTAGTCCCGCGTCTCGATGCCGGTGATGAGCATGCTGCCCAGCCCCGGCCGGCCGAAGATCAGCTCGATGGCGACCGAGCCCGACAAGGTCGAGAGGATGCTGAGCCCGAGGCCTGTGACCACCGGCAGCAAGGCGTTGCGCAGGCCGTGGCGATAGATGACACGCGGCTCGCGGCCGCCCTTGGCGCGCGCGGTGCGGATGAAGTCCTTGTTCAGCACCTCGAGCAGCGAGGAGCGCGTCAATCGGCTGACGAAGGCGGCCTTGATGAAGGCAAGCGTGATCGCCGGCAGGAACACGTGATACATGCGGTCGACGAAGCCCTCGCCGCCGCCATTGATCGGGAACCAGCCCAGGTTCAGCGAGAAGGTGATCAGCAGCAGCGCGCCCAGGTAGAAATCCGGAATCGCGAAGCCCGCGAGCGAGAACAGCCGCGTGACGAAGTCGGGCGTCTTGCCACGATGGGTCGCCGCCACGACGCCCAGTGGGATCGCCGCGATCGTGCCCATGAGCGTCGATACGATGGTCAGCTCGATCGTATAGGGCAGATTGAGCGCGACCATCGCCGAGACCGACTGCGAATTGACGAACGATTTGCCGAAATCCAGCGTCAGCACGCTCCACAGGAAGCGCAGGTATTGCTGCCACAGCGGGACATCGAGACCCAGACGTGCCCGCAACGCCTCGATCTGCGCCTGTGTCGCATGGTCGCCCAACAGGGTGATCGTGGGATCTCCCGGCAGCAACCGCATCGCCACGAACACCAGGGTCAGGACAAGGAACGTCGTCGGGATCGCGTCGAGCAGGCGCGACAGCACCAGGCGTCCCATCGCTATGCTCCGTCGACCCCGCCCGTCATCCCGAGCGCAGCGAGGAATCTTTCAGCAAGGAAAGATCCCTCGCTGCGCTCGGGATGACAGAGTGCATTTCGCCCACCCTCTTAAGCTTTCACGATCTTGGCGCGCTTGAAGGGCCAGTAGGCGTATCCCGAGCGGACCTTGTAGCCGAGGTCGATGCGCGGATTGCGCACGACGACGAAGGACAGCGAGCCGAGCGAGATCACCGGCAGGTCGCGCAGGAGCTGGACCTCTATCTTCTTCACCGACTTGACGATGGCCTCGAAGCTCGGCTCGTTGTCGAGCGTTGCCAGCGTGTCGTCGATGCCGGGCATGACCGCGCCGTAGTGGCTGAAATTGATGCCGCCGGTCCGGTCTTCCTTGACTGCGGAATCCTTGGCGACCTGATCGATGAAGATCTGCGACAGCGCCGGCGGATAGCTCGACGAGAACATCACCAGCGTGTTGAGGTTCTTGCGGATGTTCAGGTGATAGGTCGTGTGATCGATCATCTGCATGTCGATGTTGATGCCGACCTTGCGCAGCTGCTCCTGGACGATGAGCATGTTCGAGCTGTAGTCCTCGCGCGTGCTCATGTAGTTGGAGAACGAGAAGCCCGTCGGGAAGCCGGCCTCGGCCAGCAGCTTCTTGGCGCGATCGGGATCGTGCTTGTAGCGCAGCTCGGGCGGCAGCTCGTCCTCGGTCACGGCGCCCGCGTAGGTCGGCGGCATCAGGCCGATCATCGTCTTGCCCATGGGCGCCAGGCTCTTGGCGATCGCCTCCTTGTCGATCGCGTAGCGCAGCGCCTGGCGCACGCGGATATCGTCGAACGGCTTGCGCGTCATGTTCATGTGCAGCGTGTTGATGCTGCCCGGCGCCGTCATGTCGAAGATCAAATCCTTCTTGCGCGCCTGGATCGAGGGGATCCAGCCCGGCGCCCTCACGCCCTCGATCATGTCGGTCTTGCCGGCGAGCAGCGCCAGGGTGCGCGCCGTCGTATCGAGGATGTACTGGAAGTGCAGCCGCGGGATGCCCGGCGGGCCCTCCCAATGCTCGGGGAAGGCCTTGAGGAACACGCCCGTGGCAGGGTCGACCCGGTCGAACTCGAAGGCACCGGTGCCGATCGGATTCATCGTGTGCTTGTCGCCACGCTCGGTCACCGCCTTGCGCGACACGATGCAGCCGCCACGGGTATAGAGGATGGTGCCGCAGAACAGCGGATCCGGCCGCTTGAGCTTGAACACGATGGTGCTGGGGCCGTCCGCCGTGACGCTTTCGATGGTTCCCATGTAGAGCGGCTGACGATCGACCGGCTTCTTCGGATCGAGCAACCGCTCGAAGGTGAACTTGACGTCGTCTGACGTCATCTCGCCATAGCCGCCGTGGAACTTCACGCCCTTGCGCAGCTGAAACGTCCAGGTGCGCCCGTCGGCCGACGAGGTCCAGCTCTCGGCTAGCGACGGCTTGAATTCGCCGGGCGTCACCGCGAACGTGCCGTCCTCCGGCCTGACCAGGGTGTCGAAGATCTGCACGTTCACCCAATTGTCGGCACCCTGTACGACATAGGCCGGCTCGAGCGAATTGGGACCGCGCGCCGCCAGCGCGAACGTCATGGTGTTCGCATCCTGCGCCTGCGCAGGGGGCAGGAAGGATAAGGCGGACGCACTCGCGATCGATGCGCCCAGGAACTGTCGCCTGCTTGGTTTCATGTTTCCTCTCGTGCCCGCAAGCGTGTCCGGTTTCGCCATCGACCGCAACCGCGTTGCCTCTGCTCCGATTGCCGCTATGCTGCTTGCACAACACAAAAGAAGTGCGGGCACATGCCATGAAGGCTGCGTTCATCCAGAAGTTCGGCGGACCCGAAGTCCTGACCTATGGCGATCTCCCCGATCCGGTCGCCGGGCCGGGACAGATCGTCGTCGACGCCCACGCCACCAGCATCAACGCCGCCGACTGGAAGGTGTGTGCCGGCGAGTATCCGGGGAGCCCCAAGTTCCCGTTGGTGCTGGGGCGCGATTTCTCCGGCGTGGTCAGCACGCTGGGCGAGGGCGTGCAGGACCTGCGCGTCGGCGACGAGGTGTTCGGCGTGCTGGAAGGCGGCCGCGACGGCACCTACTCGGAGAAGATCGCGATCGGCGGCGCCATCGTGGCGAAGAAGCCGGCGAGCATGACGCATGTCGAGGCCGCGGCACTGGCGCTCACCGGTCTCACCGCGCTGTGCACGGTCGAGGACACGCTGAAGCTGAAGGCGGGCGAGACGATCCTGATTCAGGGCGGCGCAGGCGGCGTCGCCAGCTTCGCCATCCAGCTCGCCAAGCATCTCGGCGCGCACGTCGTCACCACCGCGAGCGCGGCCAACCGCGACTATCTGCGCGAGCTCGGCGCCGATGAGGTCATCGACTACAACACCACCGACTTCACTCAGGCGGTGAAGAATTGCGACGCGGTGTTCGACACGGTCGGCGGCGATGTCGCGACGCGCTCCTACGCTGTGCTCAAACCGGGCGGCCGCGCCGCCTTCATCGCCTCGGGTGCCAAGGCACCACCGCCGGAGCGCAGCGACGTCACCGGGCTGCGGCCGGCGGTTGGCCGCGACCGGCCGCATCTCGAGCGAATCCTCGAGCTGCGCCGCATCGGCGCCGTTCGCGCGCCCGTGGTCACGCTGTTCGATCTGGCGAAGGCCTCGGAAGCGCTCAAGGTCAGCGCGTCTCGTCACCTCAAGGGCAAGCTGGTACTAAAGGTGCGGTGAGGCGCTATCTGGTCGCGGACTCCACGATTCGCCGCGCCCAGGTCTCCAGCGAGCGGTCGATCGCCACGGCGATGTTGAACGGCAAGGTCGCGTCCTCGGGCTCCGCCACCAGCATGCCGAAGATGGCCGCCTTGCCCGTTTCGTAGCTGATCAGCGGCCCGCCGGAGGCACCCAGCGCCGTGCTGACCGATACGGCGAGCAGGTTGTCGCCGCCGAACTCAGGACTGCGCCGCAGGACTTTGCCGTAGCTGACAAGCTTGCCGAACTTGGACGTGCCCCGCTTGAGGAGCTGATGGGCTTGGAGACTGATCGACCGATCGTCCAACCTCTCCAGCCTGTCGATGTCGGCCGGTGCCAGCGCGCGTATGGGCGCGCCCAGTGCCGCGATGCACACGGGCTCGGAGAGGATCACGAGGGCGATGTCCTGTCCCCACCGATATGGACCCTGGTGATAGAGGTGCACCTCCTTGATGTCGTAGGACCGGCCGCAGGTATCCAGCTGGAAACGCATCTTCGAGAAATTCGGTTCGCCGGTAGCCGTCCGCAGCTGCCGTCGCCATTCCACGCCGGTTGAGAAGACGTGCGCGGCGGACAGCACGCTCTGCGGCGAGAAGGCAACGAAGGCGCTGCCGATGAAGGCCGTGGGCGAGCGCGACAGATGAATGTAGCCCGATCCCCGGCCGTCCCGGATTTCGGCGCCTTGCGGCGGCGCCCGATCATCGGGCGCCTGCAATATCCGGGCTCCTACGGGAAACGATCCGGCACCACACCAGACCGCGAACAGGGCCACTGCCCCGACGAAACATGCCGAGCGAAACAAAACTGACACGCGTTGAAGCCTCCTGTCATCCCGAGCGCCGCCCGGGATGACAGGTTAGACGAGCGCGTAGCCGATCAACACAAGGGCGATTGTGTAGAGCGCCCAGCCAGGATGACGGCCGCGCGTGGCCCACAGATTGCCGACGGCGCCATAGAGATAGGAACTGGCGACCAGTAGACCCGCCACCAGCCGCGCCTGCGGCTCCAGCAAATAGGCTGCGGCGAGCAGCACCAACCCGCCGATGAACCAATTGAACGTGCTGAAGTGCAACAGCGCCGGCACGATCCTGCGGATGCGGCCGGGCAAGGGTCTGCCCTCGCCTGCCGTCAACGGCTCGACCATGAAACGCTGAGTGAGCGCGCCGTGGATGAGCGCCACGGCGCTGCCGATCACCCCGGCCGTCGCCAGGGCCATGTTATGCCAGTCCATGACCATACACCTCTGTATGGAGAGATAGGACGCGACCCTTGGCTTGTCAATACACCTGTGTATGGTTACGGGATGACCGACCGACTGAGCAAAGCGGACTGGATCGCGCACGGCCTGCGGGTGTTGGCGCGCGACGGGGCCAACGCGCTGAAGGTCGGACCGCTGGCACAAGGGCTCAACGTCTCGCGCGGCAGCTTCTACTGGCACTTTCGCGACATCGCCGACTTCCAGGCGCAGCTGTTGCAGAGCTGGCAGGAAAGCTCGACCGACCAGGTCATCCAGTCGCTCGACGCACGCAAGGGCGAGCCCGGGCTACTGCGCGAGTTGATGCAGAGCGCCTTGAGCAGCGGCCGCCGCCTGGACCGCGCCATGCGCTCATGGGCCGCCGAGGATCGCGCCGTTGCGGCGATCGTTGCCTCGGTCGATGCCAAGCGCGTCTCGCGAGTTGCGGCGCTGCTGATCGACGCCGGCGTCGCGGCAGAGCACGCGACACACCGCGCTTGCTTCCTCTATTGGGCCTTCCTGGGCCAGGTCGCCGTCATGGACCGACGCTACGCTTCCCTGCCCGCAGCGGCGCTGGATCGCATCACCGCACTGTTCGAAGCGTAGAGCCCGAACTCACCGCCTCACCAACGCTGCCCTGCTCTGCAGCACTGCGGCGGCCTCGTCGACGATGCGCTCGATCACGTCGCGCGCGGTGGGAACGTCGCGCACGAGGTCGACACCCTCGCCGGCCCACACCACGCGCTGGCTGAAATCGTCGGCGGCGCTCGCCACGTAGCCAGGTTCGACCTGTTTCTGCTGGGCCTGCAGCGCGTCTTCCTTGCCGTGCCATTGGGCGAAGAAATCGTTGCGCAGGGCGCGGCCGGGATAGATCGCGGGCCAGGCGGCGGCGCGCACGATGTCGAAGACGCGAGTCTGTGCCGTCTGGTCGCCGCCGGATGCGACTGCCTTGTCCTTCATCGCCTGGTCCCACAGCGACTCGCGCGTGGCGGTGAAGCGCGTGCCCATCGATACGCCGGACGCGCCCAGCGCCAGCGCGGCGGCGAGCCCGCGGCCATCTGCGATGCCGCCCGCGGCGACCACCGGGATCGAGCCGACAGCATCGACCACGGCCGGCACCAGCCCGATCGTGCCGCGCGTCATGCCCGAGTGGCCGCCGGCGTCGCGGCCCTGCGCGATGATGACGTCGGCGCCGTTGGCGGCGGCCTGCTTGGCCTGCTCCAGGGTCTGCACCTGGCAGATGATCTTGCAACCCACTGCCTTGATGCGCTTGGTGTAAGGCGTCGGATCGCCGAACGACAGCATCACCGCCACCGGCTTGGCATCCAGCGCCACGTCGAGCGCGGCAGGATTCTTGTCCAGCGCCCACAGGATGAAGCCGATGCCGACACGCGCGTTGCCCGCCTCACCGATCTCGCGGCGGATCGCCTTCTCGTCCGCATAGCCCGAGCCCAGCATGCCCAGCCCGCCGGCATGAGTCACCGCCGCGGCGAGCTTGCCGCCGGCCGCCGAGCCCATCGGCGCCAGCAGGATGGGATGCTGGATGCCCAGCAAGCGTGTCAGCGCAGTCTCGATGGTCGCCATGTCACAGACCCAGCCGATAGAAGCGCGAGGCGGTGCCGTGGAACAGATCGGCCTTCTCGCTGGCGCTGGCACCCTGCGCCAGGCGCTTGCAGGCGTTCCAGAACACGCCGTAGCCGTAGGAGCCTTTGTCGACCGGGAAGTTACTCTCGAACATCGCGCGGCGCGCGCCAAAGGCCTCGATGCAGGTCTCGACATAGGGCCGCCATGCGGCGGCGAGCTGCTCGGAACTGGGCGGCAGATCATGCTCGTGGAAATCGAAGCCGAACACCTTCATGCCCATGCCGCCCAGCTTCACGTGCGCGTTGGGGCACGCGGCCAGATCGCGGATCTTCGCGCGCCAGTCGGCGAAGACCTCGTCGCGCTTGCCCTTGAAGCGGCCCAGCCCGATCGGCCCGCCGACATGGTTCAGCACGATCGGCGTCTGCGGGAAGGCGCGCGCCAGATCGGTCAGGTCACCAATCTGCGGATGATACATGAAGGCATCGAAGCTCAGGCCCAGGGGGGCGAGCTGCGCAAATCCTTCGCGCACTGTCTTGTCGCTCAGCCAGCCCTGCGGCCGCGTGGCGATGGCGCCCCACTCGCGCTGGTCCGGATCGCTGGCGGTGATGAAACGGATGCCACGGAAGCGGCCATTGCCCGCCGCGACCATCGCCTCGAGCACCGGCTTCACGCGCGCGCCCATCGTCAGCTCGCCATGACTGACGATGCCGGCGCAGGCGCGTGTCACCCCGTAGCCGCCGCTGGCGCACATCGCCGCCACGCCGTTGGCGAACTCGACCTCGCCGACCGGGCGCATCTCGACCGGCCCGCCGGCGCGATACATCGAGAGCCATTCGAGATAGACGCTGGCGACGACGTTGTGCCCACTGCCGGTGTCACGCAGCAGGTCCTTCAGCAGGTACGTCCCACTCTCCGGCCGATCGATCAGGTGGTGATGCGGATCGACGATCGGCAAGTCGGGCTCGAGCGCCGGCTCGCGGCGCTTATCGAGCCAATCCGGCCGCACAGCCAGATGCGCACTGATCGCGCTCGACGACGTGGTGGCTGCCATTACTCCCTCCCTTTGCCGATCCCGTAGAACGCCGCGCAGTTGTCGCCCAGGATCTGGTCCTTCTCACGTGCCGTCAGGAACGGACAATAGCGCCTGACGTAGTCGAGCGACTGCTTGTAGGTGCAGAAGCGCTCGACGTTGGGCATGTCCGAACCCCAGACCAGCCGCTCCGCGCCGAGCTGATCGCGCATGCTGGCGATCAGCGCCTGCGCCTCGGGATAAGGATAGTCCCAGACGCCGCCATAGGTGATCGGAAACACCACCTCCAGCACCAATGATTCGTGGCGATAAAGGCGCATCAGTTCATCGGGAAATTCATACCGCCCATTCCTGGCGAAGAACGCGACCGGCGGACTCATCGCCAGGTGCACGCGCAGGCTGGGATGGCGCGCGAGCACGCGGGTGAAGGCCGTGACGTGTCCCATGTAACCCTTGATGTCGTAGCTCGGTCCCGAGCTGAACTCGAGGCAGAGCGTGATGCCGCGCCGCGAGAGCTTGTCCCAGAACGGCTCCATCTCCGGCGCGTCGAGCGGCCACGGAAAGCCATGGCGGCTGAGTGAGTCGACATTGAAATAGAGGCCACGCAGCTTCAGCACATCGAAGGCATGGTCGACCTCGGCAAGCTGCCGCTTCTGTCCCGCCAGCGCTTCATCGACATGCATCAGGCCGGTCATGCGTTGCGGATACTGCCGCCCGGCGAAGGCGTTCATCTCGGTCATCGCGCCGTAGCCGCCGCCGGCCTGCAGCAGGCAATGGTCGACACCGGCGTTCATCATCTGCGCCAGCATCATCTCCGGCGGCGCGACCATCTCCTGCATGCCGGCAGGCATGTACTGGACACCGTAATCCTCGCCCTCATGCGTGAACTCGAGCTGGCCGAAGCGCCCGACACGGAAATCGACATCGGCCAGCCCGCTCCAGCCTTCTTCGCCGGCACGGAACAGCGCTTTCGTGTCGGCGCGCGCGCCATCGCGCAGGCGGAAGGTCGGCGCCACCGTGCGCGTGACGACACGCTGCAGGTAGCGTTTGTGGACCTCGCGCGATTCGTGGCCGCAGGCGCCGATCCAGTGCGTGAAGATATGGGCGTGGCAATCGACGATCATTTTTCTCTCCCGATCAGCAGAATATCGCATGCGGCGGGCTGCTTCGCGGGGAGAAGAAATGGCGTTACGGTGAGCGATCATGTCCCGCGCCGAACGTCTCCTCGACCTGCTCCAGGCGTTGCGCCGCCGTCGCCGGCCGGTCTCGGCGGCGCGGCTGGCGACGGAGCTGGATGTCTCCGAGCGCACCATCTATCGCGACATCACCACCCTGGTCGGCCAGGGCGCCGCGATCGAGGGTGAGGCCGGGCTGGGCTACATCCTGCGTCCGGGATTCACCCTGCCGCCGCTGATGTTCAACGACGAGGAGATCGAGGCGCTGGTGCTGGGCCTGCGCTTCGTCGCGCTGCGTGGCGACGCCGCGTTGCGCGCCGCCGCCGCCGACGTGCTCGCCAAGGTGACCGACGTGCTGCCCGGTGCGCTGCGCGAGAAAGCCGACAATTCCGGCCTGCTGGCGGCACCGATGGTGCCGGCGCCGGTCGCCGATCTCTCGGATTTGCGCCGCGCCATCCGCAGCGAACGGCGGTTGAGCATCGCCTACGCCGATGCCGATGGTCGCGCCAGCACGCGCACGATCTGGCCGATTGCGCTGGCGTTCTTCCAGACCAAGCGCATCCTCGCCGCGTGGTGCGAGACGCGCCAGGATTTCCGCCACTTCCGCACCGACCGCATCCTCAGCGCCGACATCGGCGACGAGAGCTATCCCCGCCGCCGCCGCGTCCTGCTGGCCGAGTGGCGCCGGCACGAAGGCATTCCCGAGCAGGATTGAGCGCTGTTCGCTCCTGACGGAAACTGACAGTCCAGTTTCGTAGGAATGGCGCCCAATCGTGAGGCTTGCCATGACCCTGTCGAATTCCGCCCGCCGAGACGCGTTTGTCACCCCTGCCCTGAAGGCATGGACCACGGATGTCGTGCGCGCGCTTGCCGCGCTGTGGTGCCTGTGGCGGCAGCGCCGAGTAGAACGCCGGCAGCTCGCCGCCATGGACGCGCGCAGCCTGCGCGAGCTCGGCATCTCGCCCGAGCTTGCCGACTACGAGCTCAACCGCCCGTTCTGGCAGCCGATGCGCGACCTCAGGCGCTAGCGCTCAGTGCGCGCGTAGCGCTATCGTTCCCCCGACATCAGGGGGAACACCGCATGACCTTGCCCGTGGCGACTCTCGATCACGTGGTGATCAACGCGCGCGACGATATGGATAGCGCCGCCGACATCTACCGGCGGCTGGGCTTCACGCTCACCGAGCGCGGCTATCATTCGCTGGGCTCGATGAACCACCTGGCGATGTTCGGCACCGATTATCTCGAGCTGATCGCGGTCCCCAAGGGCGCGACCTCGGGGCGGCTCGACCTGCTGGACTACGCCTATGGTCTGAACGGTCTCGTGTTCGGCTCCGAGGACTCGGCCGTGACCTACGCCGCGCTGGCCAAGGCGGGCTTGCCGTTCGATCCCCCGGTCGAGTTCACGCGGCCGGTGAAATACAGCGGGGGCCAGGGTGATGCCCGCTTTCGCACCGTGCGCATGAAGGGCGGTGTCGTGCCCTATGGCCGCATCTATTACTGCCACCACTTCACGCGCGAGCTGGTATGGCGCGACGAGTGGCGCCATCACGCCAACGGCTCGGTGGCCGTGGTGCGCGCGCTGATCGTCGAGCCCGATCCGGCCAAGGGTGCCAAGCTCTACGCCGACATGTTCGGACCGGAGAACATCCGCGACATCAAGGGCGGCAAGAGCGTGGTGGTCGGCAATTCGCGCTTCGATATCGTCACCGAGGCGGCGTTGCGCGCGGAGTTCGGCGATGCGGCGCCAGACGCGCAGGGTCGACCCGCCTACATGGCCGGCCTCAGCTTCCGCACGCTCTCGCTGCGCAAGGCGGCTGATGCATTGAAGGCCGGCGGCATCGAGTCGGCCGCACGCGACGGCCGCATCGTCGTGCCCGCGCGTGCCGCGACCAACGCCGTGTTGGAGTTCGTCGAATGACGATGGGCGATGCCGCCATTCTCTGGGACAACCAGGGCGCTGCACTCGCACTCGATGCGCCCTCGGACGGCTTGGCGCTGATCGATGCCGGCGGCGACGGCACGGAGCGGCGCTACACCTATGGCGACGTCAGGCGGCTGAGCGGCGCCATTGCCGCCGGCCTGCTGGCGCGTGGGCTCAAGCGCGGCGATCGCGTGGCGATCCTGTCGGCCAACCGAGCCGAATACCTGCTGACCTTTCTCGGCACGATGCAGGCCGGGCTGGTCTCGGTACCGGTGAACTGGAAGCTGCCGGCCGAGACCGTTGGCTACATCGTCGGCGATTGCGACGCGCGGCTGGTGATCGGCGATGCGACGCGGTTGCCGCTGGCGCCGGACTCGGTGCCGAAGATCGATTTCGACAGTCCCGTCTTCACCGCACTGATGGGGCACGCGGCGATGGCGCCGGTACCCATGCGGCCGGAGGAGCCAGCGCTGTTCCTCTACACATCGGGCTCGACCGGCAAGCCCAAGGGCGTGGTGTTGTCGCACTACTCGCATCTGTGGGCGATCAGCCGCCGCGCACGCCGGCCCGGGTCGATGGGCACCCGCGCGCTGATCGCCGCGCCGCTCTATCACATGAACGGGCTGGCGATGTGCCAGACGACGTTCAGCCATGGCGATACCGTGGTGCTGCTGCCGCAATTCACCACCAAGGGCTACATCGAGACGGCCGCGAAGTATCGCGTGGCGTTCCTGACCTCGGTGCCGACCATGATCGCGATGATGCTGCGCGAGAAGGAGTTGCTGGCGCGCAGCGACTTGTCGGCCGTGGAAGCCGTGCGCATGGGCTCCGCGCCGATCACACAGGGCCTTGTCGACCAGGTGCGCGCGCTGTTTCCCAAGGCGCAGATCAGCAACGGCTATGGCACCACCGAGGCCGGACCTGTCGTCTTCGGTCCGCACCCCGACGGCGTGCCGCAGCCCGATGTGTCGACCGGCTACGCGCACCCCGACGTGAAGCTGCGCCTGGTGCGCGACGGCAAGGTCGTCGACGACGAGGGCGCCCTGGAAATGGCCTGCGGCGCGCTGATGACGCGCTATCACAACCTGCCCGAAGCGACGGCCAAGGCGATGACGCCGGACGGCTACTACCGCACCAGCGACGTCTTCCGCCGCGATGCCAATGGCTTCTTCTTTTTCGTCGGCCGCGCCGACGACATGTTCGTCTGCGGCGGCGAGAACATCTATCCCGGCGAAGTCGAGAAGATGCTCGAGCGCCATCCCGGTATCCACCAGGCCGCCGTGCTGCCGGTCCCGGACGAGTTAAAAGGTCACAAACCGATCGCCTTCGTCGTGCGCGCATCGGGCGCGAGCCTCGATGAGCAGGCAGTGAAGAGTTTCGCGCTGGCCAACGCGCCGGCCTATCAGCATCCGCGTCGGGTGTTCTTCCTCGACGAGCTGCCGCTGGCCGGCACCAACAAGATCGACAAGCGCGCGCTGGCGCGACGCATTCCCGAGCAGGAGGCCATTCCATGAAAGCAGCCGTCGTCCGCGAGCATGGCGGGCCCGAGCGCCTGGCCTTCGAGACGGACTTCCCCGATCCCAAGCCCGGCGAAGGCGACGTGATCGTGGCGGTGAATGCCTCGTCCTTGAACTACCACGACGTCTTCACGCGGCGCGGCATGCCCGGCATCAAGGTGCCGATGCCGGCGATCATGGGCCTCGATGTCGCCGGCGAGATCGCCGAAATCGGACCCGGCGTCGAGGGCTGGAAGAAGGGCGACCGCGTGCTGGTCGATCCGATCAACCGCGTCGAAGGCGGCTTGATGGGCGAGACGGTGCATGGCGGGTTGGCCGAGCTCTGCCGGGCGCGGGCGCATCAGCTGGTGCGCATCCCAGACGGCGTGAGCTTTGCCGACGCCGCCGCGCTGCCCGTGGCCTATGGCACGGCGCTGCGCATGATGCGCACCAACGGCCATGTCGCGGCGGGCGAGACGGTGCTGATTCTCGGTGCCTCGGGCGGCGTCGGCGTGTGCTGCCTGCAGCTCGCCAAGAACGCCGGTGCGCACGTGATCGCCTGCGCCGGCACCGACGCCAAGGCGCAGCGCCTCGCCGAGCTGGGCGCCGATCGCACCATCAACTACATCACCCACGACTTCCAGCAGGAGGTCTACCGGCATTACGGCAAGCCGACACGACGTGGCGCCGGCGCCACGCAGGGCATCGACGTCGTGGTCAACTACACCGGCGGCGACACCTGGGTGAAATCGCTGAAGGTGCTGAAGGTCGGCGGACGGTTGCTGACCTGCGGCGCGACGGCGGGCTTCGCGCCGCAGGAGGACATCCGCTTCATCTGGACCTTCGAGCTCAAGGTGCTGGGCTCCAATGGCTGGATGCGCCAGGACATCATCACGCTCCTGGACATGGTGCAGAAAGGCGACCTGAAGGTGCTGATCGACAAGGTCTACCCGCTCGCCGAGGCGCGCGAGGCGCTGCGCGTGATCGAGGACCGCGAGGTGTTCGGCAAGATCGTGGTGGCACCATGAGCGAGGCGCTCACCCCGCTCACCAGCGTCGAGCTCCAGGCGATGCTCGATCGCTCGCCGTTCATCTCCTTCATGGGCCTGAAGGTGACCGAGGCCGACGCCGCGCGCGAGCAGCTCACCATGACGTGCCCCATGCGACCGGAGTTCGAGCGCGGCACCGGCACCGGCCAGTGGCATGGCGGGCCGATCGCCGCGATCATCGACACGGTGGGCGACTACGTCCTGATCATGGCGCTGCGCCGCGGCCTGCCGACGATCAATTTCCGCGTCGACTATCTGCGACCGGCGATCAAGACCTCGCTGACCACGGTTGCCCGCGTGCGCCGCGCCGGCAAGAGCGTGGGCGTGGTCGACGTCGACGTCTATGACGATCGCAAAGCCCTCGTCGCGGTCGGCCGCGCTACCTACTCGACGCTTGCCTAGTTCACTCTCCCCGCTCGCGGGGAGAGGGAGTCAGGCAGCCTTTCGCCGATCGAGGCGGATGATGCCCTCGTCCTCGGCCTCGAGCCAGGGCGCCAGGAAGCGTTCGACCGCCAGCGCGTCGAACCTACCGCCGCTGGCCGCGATGTGCCCGTCGGGCCGCAGCAGGAAGTAGGACGGGCTCGGCACCTTAAGGCGCTCGAACTCGGCCGCGTTGCCGGCGTCGATCGGGATCGCATGCGGGCGCACCAGCGCGCACATGTCGATCGGCGTGTAGGCAAGCGCCTCGGGCTGGCCGATCAGCAGCAGGTTGAACTGCCGATCGTCGAGCGCCTGGAAGAGATCCTCGACCGGACCGTTGGCCTTCATCCTGAGCTTCATCCACGGGAAGCGTTCGCCCGGCTTCGGCGCGCTGCGCGGCAGGGTACCCAGCGCCTTCGACAGCGGGCTCTTGTGATAGGCGATGCCGATCTGCGACAACGCCTTGAACGCCCGCTGGCGCACACCCTCGAAGGTCATGGCGCGCGCCACGACGCGGCCGATGACGTGCGTGCGCAGGAGCCGCGCGATCCAGTGGTTGTCGACCACGATCTGGAAGTTGCGGTCGGTCGTGCGCAGCAGGGCGCGCGCCACCGGCAAACGCTCGGCCTCGTAGGTGTCGAGCAGCGCCGGGTTGGCGCGGCCGGCGGTGACGAAGGCCAGCTTCCAGGCGAGGTTGTAAGCGTCCTGCAGCCCCGTGTTCATGCCCTGGGCACCCATCGGGCTGTGCACATGCGCGGCATCGCCGAGCAGGAAGCAGCGTCCCTGTCGGAAGCGCTCGGCCGCACGGTGATGGATCTTATAGGTCGAGAACCAGGCGCAGGACTGGAAGTGCAGGTCGACGCCGGCGACGTCGCGGATCGTCGGGATGACGTCCTCGAACGTCACGCCGTCCTTCTGACGCAGCTCCGGGGGCAGGATACCGATCACCCGCCAGCGGTCCTGCCCGCGCATCGGGAAGAACAGGTGGAAGCCGCCGCGATCGAAGTAGACGTTGAGCTCGCTCGGCCGCATCGAGCCTGTCGCCACGGTGTCGGCGACGAAGAACGTATGCTCGTAGGGCGCGCCGGGGAAGCCGATGCCGCAAGCCTCGCGCACCTTGCTGCGCGAGCCGTCGCAGCCCGCCACCCAGTTCGCGGCCAGCGTCTTGTGCGAGCCGTCGGGCCGCTTGAGGATCACCTCGACATGGCTCTCATGCTGCTGCAACGAGACCAGCTCGGTGTTCCACTGCACGATCACGCCCATCTCGTTGAGCCTGGCGCCCAGGATGTGCTCGTTGTCGTCCTGGCCCAGCATCAGCACGAAGGGATAGGGGCTCAGGCCGCGGCCGATATCGCCCACCGGCACGCGCGCGGTGAGATGTCGATTGGCCCACATGTTACCGGCGGTGCCGCGCGCGCCCAGCGCCAGCGCCTGATCGGCCAGGCCCATCTTGGAATAGATCTCCAGCGTGCGCGCGTGCACGGCCATGGCGCGCGACTGCTGCGCCGGGCCGGAATGGCGGTCGATGATCAACGGCTTGATGCCGCGACGCGCCAGCTGGTTGGCGAGCATGAGGCCGGTGGGACCGGCGCCGACGATCAGGACATTTGTATGCATGGTTTCCCCCGTGAATGGTGTGGTGCGGAAGATGCCTGAACGCAGGTTCACGCGCTGTGAGGCGGTCTTGAGATATCCTTGAGGCGCGGTTGATTTCTGTTCGGCCCCGATGTGGTAGGACTGCGGGACGAGAGGCCGGGGGGCATGCTCTACGTCTTCGACGACTACGTGCTGGACACCGACCGGCGGGAACTGCGCCGGCGCTCGGCGGCCATCGACGTGGAGCCGCAAGTCTTTGATCTGATTACCTATCTGGTGCAGAACCGCGACCGCGTGGCGAGCCGCGACGACCTCATCAGCACCATCTGGCAGGGTCGCATCGTCTCCGAATCGACGCTCAGCAGCCGCATCAACGCCGCGCGCACCGCACTGGGCGACAGTGGTGCCGCGCAACGGCTGATCCGCACCTTGCCGCGCAAGGGCGTGCGCTTCGTCGGCGAGGTGCGCGAAGGCGAGATGGCGGACGAGGCGCCGCCGCCTGCCCCAGCCGCCGCGCCGGCATCGATGGACGGCGCGACGATCGCCGTGCTGCCTTTCACCAACATGGGCGCCGACAGCGAGAGCGACTATTTCGCCGACGGCATGGCCGAGGAGATCATCACCGCGCTGTCGCGCTGCGGCGGGTTGCTGGTGATCGCGCGCAATTCCTCGTTCATCTACAAGGGCCGCGCCGTCGACATCCGCCAGGTCGGCCGCGAGCTCGGTGTCGGCTACGTGCTCGAAGGCAGCGTGCGGCGTCACGGTCAGCAGCTGCGCGTGACGGCGCAGCTGATCGAGACCGCTGCCGGCACGCACCTGTGGGCCGAACGCTACGACGGCACGCTCGACGGCGTCTTCGATTTGCAGGACCGCATCGCCGAAAGCACCGCGGCAGCGATCGAGCCCAAGCTGCGCTACGCCGAAGTCGACCGCGTACGGCGTAAGCCGACGGAGAGTCTGGAGGCCTATGATCTGTGGTTGCGCGCGCTGGCGCATTTCGGCGAGTTCACGCCCGACGCCGTCGCCGCTGCGCAGCGCAGCCTCGCGCAGGCGCTGGCGATCGATCCTGATTACGCACTGGCGATGGCCTCGATCGCCTACTACCACGCGCAGTGTCACTTCCAGGGTTGGTTGCCGACCGACGGTGACGAACGGGCCCGCGCGCTCGAGCTGGCCTATCGCGCCGCGCGGCTGGCGCCCAACGAGCCCAATGTGCTGTGGCAGGTGGCCTTCGCGATCTGGACCTTCGAGCAGAGCGGGCCGAAATCGCTCGAGCTCTTCCGTCGCTCGCTGCACATCAACCCCAGCTCGGCGGCTGGCCTGGCGATGGCCGGCTGGGTCGAGGCGGCCAATGGCGACGCCGTCGCCGGCCGTGCCCTGCTCGAACGCTCGATGCGGTTGAGCCCGCGTCATCCGCGCGGCTGGTTCGCCTTCACCGGCATGGCGATCACCTGTCACCTCGAGCAGAACTACGCCGAATGCATCGCCTGGGCGGAGAAGGCGCTGGTGCAGCATCCGCGCTTCGCCATTGCGCTGCGCATGCTGGCTGCGGCGCTGGTCAACAGCGGCCAGCTCGAACGCGCCAAAGCGGTCATGGCGGAGGCACTCAGCATCGAGCCCGATATGACTTTGTCGGGCCTGACATCGCGTATCCCGCTCGGTGATACGCCAATGTTGCGGAACTATCGCGCCGCCCTGGTCAGGGCCGGCTTGCCCGAGTAGGCGTATACCTGTTGAAATCGCGCAACGCCCGAAAGGCGCGGGGGAGATGATCGGCCGGTTCCTGCGCACGCATCGCGCGATCTATGGTGATCGCGACCGCGTCTATCACTCGGCGATCGGCGAGGATCGCGGGCTGAGCTCGCCGTGGCTCATCCTCGGCGTCGGCGTGATCATGCTGGGCGGGCTCGATCTGTGGCTGTTCGGCGGCGCGCCGCTGATCGACGACAAGATCACCTCGTACCTGCCCTGGAACATCCTCGGCGTACAGGTCCTGATCTGGCTGGTGAGCGTCGGCGTGATCACCGTGGTCATGGCAGTGCTCGGAGCGCCCACCAGCGTGGTCATCATCGCGCGGCTGTGGGCGTACGTGATGGGCCACGTCGCGACCGTGACTCCGCCGGTGCTGATCGTCGTGCTGGGCGTGCGCTCGCTGCTGTTCAACTCGGCGGCCATCGAGGTACCGGCGGCGCTGCTGTTCACCGTCATCGCCGTGACGCTCATCATGTGGCTATTCGCCGGCCTGCGCGAGGTCGCGGGTCATCACACGTTTCCAGCCGTCGTCGCGGTGGTGCTGGCCTTCACCGCCGGCATCGCGATCATGGACGCCAAGCGGCGCATGGTGTCGCGCTTCTACGACATCCAGAGCGGCAGCATGCGCCCGGCCTTCGATCGCGGCGATCGCATCCTGACCAACAGCCTGATGCTGATGTTGCGCGAACCGCGACCCAGCGACATCGTGGTCTACACCTATCGCGAGGAGCGCAGCGACCAGATCGACGACTATGTCCACCGGATCGTCGGTGGCCCGGGCGATCGCATCGCCTTCGCCGAGTGCGGCGTCATCGTCAATGGCAAGCCGGCACACGGCGGTCCGCGCGTGCAGGCTGAGAACCCCGGCATCCGTACGCCGCAATGGCTGATGTCCGAAACGCTGGGCAGCAAGACCTTCCAGGTCACCTTCGACGATTTCAACCATCCGCTTTGCCAGCGCGCGGAAATCACCGTGCCGCCGGGC
The DNA here is from genome assembly GCA_019239835.1 of Alphaproteobacteria bacterium. Classification (GTDB taxonomy): domain Bacteria; phylum Pseudomonadota; class Alphaproteobacteria; order Reyranellales; family Reyranellaceae; genus JAFAZJ01. The sequence continues at coordinate 25,451 of JAFAZJ010000166.1, forward strand.
TATTTCTTCGTTGCCGGCGACGCACGCGATCGTTCGATCGATAGCCGCATGCCTGCGCCCGGCCTGGTGCCCCGCGCGGCGATCACCGGCATCGCGATCTTCGTCTACGCCTCGACGCGCTCCTCGCATCGATTGTGATCGGCCCTGTTGCAGCACAGCAGCCTGCCCGTTAGGTTTCGCGCGCCATGGATCTGAAGGCCCATATCCGCACCATCCCCGACTTCCCCAAGCCGGGCATCCAGTTCTACGACATCACCACCTTGCTGCTGCACGCCGAGGCGTGGCGCGAGACCGTCGATCTGCTCGCAGAGGCGGTGAAGAAGTACCAACCCGACGTGCTGGCCGGCATCGAGTCGCGCGGCTTCATCTTCGGCGCGCCGGTTGCCTACGCACTGGGCGTGGGCTTCATCATCCTGCGCAAGAAGGGCAAGCTGCCGGGCTCCAAGGCCAGCCACACCTACGCGCTGGAATACGGCAACGACACCATTGAGATGCACGACGACGCCGTGCAGGCGGGTCAGCGCGTGGTGCTGATCGACGATCTGCTGGCGACCGGCGGCACGATGGACGCGGCGGTCCGCCTGCTGCGCGGGCTTGGCGCCGTGGTGCCGGCGGCTGCCTGCGTCATCGAGCTGACGTTCCTCAGGGGACGCGATCGCCTCGATATTCCTGTTGAGGCGTTGCTCACCTACGACGACTGAGCGCGATTGCCTCGCCGCATCGGGGACCTTAGGCTGCGACATCGAGTGGTGCCCCTGTTACCGACGGCACAGCGGTACCCTGGCATTCATGCGATGACCCTGGCGCCCGCAACGATGGCGTAGCCGAGGTGACAGAGTATGTCTGCGAGTGCGTTACGACAGGAGATCGCCGACGTGGCGGATAGCGTCTGGAAAGTCACCATCTCTGGCATCGTGAGCCGGCGCGTCGATGGCGTGCGGTTCCAGGTGAACGAGGGCGACTGGACCATGCGGCGCACGCCGTCTGGCGCCTATCGACTGACCTGCCTGTTCGACGATCCCTTCGAGATCTCGCAGAGCGAGATCGAGACCTATATCCGCGCCAAGTCGATCAAGATTATCGAAGGCACGTGGCCGTAACTGTCTGGCCGTGAGGCTTCGGCCGGTTCGCTGAGCGATGATCACCTGATCCCTGTGTTGCCTCCCTTCCATACGCTGGCGTAGCGTCGCGCGGTGTCGCTCAGGAGGGGTTATGGCTCGTCATCATTCTCGCATCGGCGTGTCGCGCCGCTCGTTCGTCGGCGGTGCCGGCGCGCTGTCGGTCGGTCTCGCAGGCTTTCCGGCAATCCTTGGTGCGCAAGCCAAGTCGGTAAAGGTGGGCCTGATCCATCCCGTCACCGGGTTCGTCGCCTATAACGGCCAGCAGAGCCGGCTTGGCGGCACCATGGCGATCGAGGACGTCAACAAGGCCGGTGGCATCAAGTCGATGGGCGGCGCCAAGCTCGAGGCGCTGCTGGGCGACAGCCAGTCCAAGGTCGAGGTCGGCGTCAGCGAAGTCGAGAAGATGAACGAGGCTGGCGTCGCCGCCTATATCGGCTGCTTCCAGAGCCCGGTCGGCATCGCCGCGACACAGGCAGCAGCAAAGTACAACACGCCGTTCCTGATCGATGTCGGCGCCTCCGACGCGATCGTGACGCGCGGCCTGAAGAACGTGTTTCGCCTGAAGCCCGGCTTCGGCAAGTGCGTCGACGAAGCCATCGTCGCGCTGGGCGCGATCAACAAGGGTGCCGGCGGTCCGGCCAAGACCGCCGTGATCGTGCACGAGAACGGTGAGTTCGGCACCGGCACCGCCAAGCTGCTGGCCGGCAAGCTGCCCTCGATCGGCATCGAGGCGAAAGAGCTGATCCCGCACGACAATCCGACGCGCAACTTCGACAACATCGCGTTGCGCATCCGCTCGTCGGCGCCGGACATCGTGATGATGTCGAACTACGGCAACGAGTACATGCTGCTGGCGCGCACGCTGTTCCAGCAGAAGGTCGATCTGAAGGGCATGTTCTCCGTGCTCGGCGGCGGCTTCAATTACAAGTTCGTCAAGGATATGCCCGACGCCTCGCAGTACATGATGGACTGCAACCACTGGTACAATCCGCGCAGCGAGGCGGCGCAGGCGCTGAAGAAGCGGGTCGAGGCTGGCGGCGCGCTGTTCACCTTCGAGGTCTACCTCACCTACACCAACGTCATGCTGCTGGCCGACGCGCTGGAACGCGCCCAGTCGGCCGACAAGGAGAAGCTGCTCGCCGCGCTGGCATCCTCGACTTTCAAGGCCGAGCTGATGCCCTACGGCGCCACCAAGTTCGTCGACGGCCAGAACCAGGGCGGCCTGCCGGCGACGATGCAGTCGCTGAAGGGCGAGATCGAGGTCATCGCGCCCGAGCAGTTCGCCTCGGCCAAGGCCGTCTTCCCGCGCCCGAAGTTCACTTGATCTCCTTCTCCCCGCGAATGCGGGGAGAAGGTGCCCGAAGGGCGGATGAGGGGCTTTCGGTGTCCCAATTGGCTCGGCCCAGATCGTTGCACGCAAGCCCCTCATCCGCCTCGCTGACGCTCGGCACCTTCTCCCCGCCTGCGCGGGGAGAAGGTGAAAGCCCATGAACCTCGACATCCTCATCGCGGGCATCGTCAACGGTCTGATGGCCGGCGGTGTCTATGTGCTGGTCGCCGTGGGGCTAACCCTGATCTACGGCGTCCTGCACATCATCAACTTCGCGCATGGCAGCATGCTGATGCTGGCGATGTACGCGGTGTACTTCCTGTTCCGCAAACCGCTGGGGCTCGATCCCTACGCCGCGCTGCCGGTCGTGACGGCGGGAGCCTTCGCCTTCGGATACATGCTCTATCGCGGCGTGATCGGCCGCTTCGCGCACGGCAAGGACGAGAACATCCTGCTGATCACGCTGGGCCTGTCGATCGTCGCCGACAACGCGGCGCTGTTCTTCTTCACCGGCGACACGCAGACCATCGACGTCTCTTACGCAGGCAGCTTCCTGCAGCTCGGCCCGGCACTGGTGCCGTTGCCCAAGCTGATCTCCTTCCTCGCCGCGCTGGTGATTTGCGCCCTGTTGGGCCTGTGGATGGCCTTCACCGATACCGGCAAGGCAATCCGCGCCGTCGCCAAGGAGCGCCAGGGCGCGCGGCTGGTCGGCATCGACGTCGAGAACATCTTCGCCATCGCCTATGGCATCGGCATCGCCTGCCTCGG
>JAFAZJ010000209.1 GCA_019239835.1 Alphaproteobacteria bacterium
CAGGGCGTGCCAGCATGGCTTGGGTGCGCCGGCGGAATCGATCACGCCCCAGCCGGCGCCGGGCCGTAGATCCTGCAGCATCCAGACGATACCACCGGCCGAGCTCGAACGGCCGCGCCGCCACTCGGCGTAGACCGCCTCCATCACGTCACCGCTGACCGCCTGCGACAGGCGCAGATAGCGGTCAGGATCCTCGTGGCGCAACCGCGCCGGCTCGACGCCGTAGAATGTGCGCAGATAGTGATCGCGCACGTCTTCGAAATCCCAACCGGCGCCAGGATCGCGTGGCACCGAGGCCTTCCAGCGCGGATGGTGGCCGACGGCGGCGATCGCATCGCCCATCAGCGCCTGCACAGCGCTGCGCTCCGGCACGTTGGCGAATGCCAGGCACTCGGCGGCGAAACGCACCTCGGCGCGACGTGCATCGTCGAGCGGCCGCAGGTAGGCGCCGACGCCGTAGTAATGCGCCACGCCCTCGCTGGAGACGAAGGGCAGGGCGCCGCCGGTCGGCGCGTTGCGCACGAAGGGCACGTCGGGCCGGCGCTGCGCCACGGCGCGCGGCAGCACGTCGGTGAAGATCAGGTTGTCCCACGAGCCTTTGGTCAGGCCGAGCATGGCTGCCTGCTGCTCGACCTCGCTGCCGCCGCACAGCACGGTGAGCGAGGGGTTGGCCTGGGTGCGGTCGAGCAGCTGCGCGGCCTCGCGCTCGACCGAGTCGAGGAAAGCAGGATCGCTCGCCGGGTAGTCGAAATTGGCGAACATGAAGTCCTGCCAGACCATCAGGCCCAGCTCGTCGCACAGCGCGAAGAAGGCGTCGCTCTCGTAGAGCATGGTGCCGCCGACACGAATCATGTTCATGCCCGCGTCGCGGGCCATACGCAGCCACGGCTCGTAGGCCGCGCGCGTGCCCGACAGCGAGACGATGTCGGCGCTGCTCCACGCGGCGCCGCGACAGAACACGCGCTCGCCGTTGATCTTCAGCGCGAAGCCCTTGCCGTCGGTGCCGCGATCGACCTCGACGGTGCGAAAGCCGACATGACCGAGATCCAGCGCGATGGTGCCGATCTTCAGATGCGCGTCATACAGCGCTGGCGTGCCATGTGTATGGGGCCACCAGCGCGCAATGTCGGGTACGCGCAGCTCGCCCTGCAACTTGCCATCGCGCCAAGCCAGCATGGCGCGCTGCTCGCCGATCTCGATCAACGCCTCTGGCGGCGAACCGCCGGCCCAATCGGCGTCGATGGCGACGTCGACGATCCCGTCGCATCCCTCGACATGCGTATGCAGATCGACATTGCGGATGGTGAGTGGGCAGGTGCGTTCGATCAGCTCGATCGGTCGATAAGGACCGACTGCGTGCACCGGCGGGCACCAACCGGCCATGTGACCCAGCAGCGTGGTGCGGGCGAAGCGCAGGTTGGCCGGCTCGGCCAGGCGGGTACGCCAGCGGCCGCGGCCCTTCTTCGTCGCCAGCATCGGATGCAGCGAGCGGAAGGCGAGGCAGAGTTCGTTGTCGCCGCGCAGCGTGACGGCGATCGTGTGCTCGACGAACATGCTGTCGCTGTTCAGCAGGCGCTCGCCGTTGAGCCAGATCTCGGCGACGGTCGCCAGCCCGCCCAGGCGCAGGGTGCGCAGGCCATCGCCCTCGAAGTGCAGGCGATACCAGATGTCGCGATCATGCAGGGGGCCGGGCGTATCGAGCGACCAGCGGCCGGCATCGCGCAGCGCCTGCGCGGCGGTGCCCGGTACGGCTGCGGTGACCCAGTCGGTGATCGAGCCCAGGCAGGTGGGCGTGGCAATGGCGCCCGGCGACGTCGTCGCCAGGAACCAGCCCTCGCCGAGCGCGCGCACGCGCTCGCCTGCGTTGGAGTGCACGCGCGCCATCGTCGCGTTCACCCAGCGTCCGCTGTGATCGTCACATACCACCACGGCATTCCGCGCTCCGCGGAGGCCAAGGCTCTTCAGACAGTGTCGCTATCCCGCCAGCACGAACGCATGACGCCACGGGTTACCCCGCGCTTGATTGCCTCTGCCGTTCAGACGTGGCCGGGAATCCGGACGGTCACAGCGCCCAACACGCGCAACCGCGCTCCACCATCATCGACTACCTTCCCCCATACCTAAAACAATTCGTGTCGCCCGGTCTTCCACCCCCGTGGATCGCCGTGCGTTTATTTGCCCCCGCCCGAACTAAGCCTAGGTGCCAAAGTTCATGCGGACGCTCAGCAAGAGGTACGTGGTCTCCTATTGTGAGTCAAATTGCCGAATCAGCGACTTTGCGCCTCGTCTTACGACTTGCGGCGAAGTGCGAGCGACTTGCGACGCGCACGACAACTCTCTGATTCAGCGATGCGAATCGGGATGGGTTGACGGACTGAGCGACGCACAGTCTCGATAGCCTGGACTGCAAAATCGCCAAGGCCAGGGCGTGCGCATCGCCGCCGCGTACGGGCCCGTACTTTAAGTCCTGTTCGTAAATGTCTTTGATTTCTCGGGATAAAATTGGTGGTTGTGAACCACTTGTGACGGCCCGTCTGAAATCACGCCGAGAGACCGTTTCGGCCCTCCTGCGTCAACCCGCCACACACCATAAATAGTGGGCTATGCGTACCGCGACACCAACGGCGTAATAGCGAATTGGTAGGACGTCGCGAGCGTGTCGAGCAGAGCGTCATAGTCGCCGAACTTCTTGCGATTGACCGCCCGCGCCAGCTGGAACTGCAGCGCCTTGCAGGCCGCCGATACGGTCTGACAGGCCGAGATCGCGCCCGAGAGATCCCTCTGCCCGTTGTCGGCGAGCCAGCGCAGGTAGCTGCCCAGCATCTCGAAGTTCGCACCGAGCTGGCGTGGCACGTTGAAGGCGTATTGATGGAAGTAGTCCATCGAGCGCGTCGCCAGCATCTCGATGTGGCGGGGGAAGTCGGCGCGAAAGGCGGCGATGGGATCGGCCGGCCGACGCAGCAGATGGCTGCGCAGCAGCGCCAGCGAGCGGTCGACCAGGGCGCGGCCGGTGAACGGCGCATTCTCGCGCTTCACGAACTCGCAGTAGGGGAAGAGCTTCTCCGGCGTGTGATTGAACACGCCATCGAAGTCGGCGCCCTCGAGCCGATGGAACGCGGTGTTGTGGAAGTAGCCCAGCCGCCGCGCGGGAATGTCGATCTCGACCGCGGCCACCGTCGTCTTGCTGTGCGCGCGGCCATACGACGTGCCCTTGGTGTCGGGCAGGTGGAAGGCGTCGACCTCGACCAGCACCATGCGGCCGCGCTTGAGCTGTTCCTCGATGTGGCCTTCGAGCTTGTCGAAGATCGCCAGCTCCTGGACCGCCAGCCCGAACAGGGCGCGCAGATCCTCGGGCGGGAACTTGAAGAAGGTGAAGTGATCGCCTTCGAAATCCTGCGCCACGGTGAACGGCAGCGCCGCCAGCGGCTCGAGCCCTAGCGCATGCAGCGCCTCGACCCAGACGTCGATGTAGCAATTGGTCTCGACCCAGTCGCGATCGGCCGCGTGCAGGCTATGCGATGCGTAGGTTGCGGGATCCAGCTCGAGCAGCCGCGCCGCCATGGCCTCATCCCCACAGCGCGCGACGGACAGCGTCGGGCCAGGCCTTGGGGTCGAAACCGTGATAGCGCAGCAGGGCCAAGGTAATGCGCTCGAGACCGAAGCCGACGCAGGCGGTATGCGCGGTGGCGCCGTCGGCGGTACGCAGCCCGAAGGCGTGGCCGAGATGGTCCTGGTGGTAGTTGAAGCTGCAGCAGGCTGTCGGCTTCTCTTTGCTGGTGATCGCCACCAGCAGCTCGAATTTCAGTGCCTGGTCGCGTTGGTTGGCCGCGAGCATGCGCCCCGCGCGGCCGAAGAACGGATCGTTGGCGACATCGACGTCGAACGGCACGCCCAGCGACTCGATGATCGCGCGGCCGCGCTGCAGCCACTGCTCGCGGAAGGCCAGCACCTGCTCTGCGGTGCCGATGCGCACGTGCTCGTGCTGGCGAAAGAGTTGCTGCCGTGCCGGATCGAGCGAGGGCTCGTGGCGGAAGCACCAGGACTGCACATCGAGCAGTGCGCCGTCGGCCGGCAGGGGGCCGCGCTTGGCGACGATGGGATAGGCCGGATAGCAGGCGGCCGGCGTGAAGGCGATGCCGGTGGCCTTCTGTCCGCTGGTCCAGTCTTCGCCCCGGTCGAGCGTGGCGAGCAGCGCGGCATGCTCGGGATCGCCGCCGGCGAAGGCATGGATGGTGCCGGCGAGCTGCGGGAAGCTGCGCAGATAGCCGCTGCGTTCCAGGGTGCCGCGCGTCATCCCCGGCGGAAAGCGCATCACCTCCGGCTTCTCGGCCGCGCCGTTGCGGCTGACCAGTGCTGCGATGCCCAGCGCGATGTCCTCGAAAACCCCCGAGCGGGCATAGAGACCATCGACGTCGGTCGCGTGCAGCAGCCCGTGTGCGAGGAGCTCGTTGCGGTAGGCGATCTGCGCTTCGGTGCTCACGCGAAGAGCTCCGGCTCGTCCTTCAGCGCCAGCAACAGGCCGGCGCTGTTGGCGAGGATACGGTCGTTGTTGATCATCACGGCCGCCGAATGCGCGTCGCGCAGGTGGCGGGTGACGGTGTAGGGCCCGTCGTTGCGATAGCCCGCCAGGCCGCAGACCAGCAGCGCGTGGTTGATCACCTGCGTCGCCATCTGCGCCGAACCGGTCTTCACGTTGTTCATCTCGACGGCGAAGGACAAGGCGGTCAGCGCCTCCGCCTGCTCCATTGCACGCTGATAGTCGCGCGTCGCGGCCACGACGTTGGCGCGCATGAATTGCAGCAGGTTGACCGTTTCAGCCAGGCGCACCGCGCCTGACGGCGTCGTGCCGGGCTTGCGCCGTGCCTCGGCGCGGATGAAAGCCCGGGCGCGCGACACTGCATCAGAGGCGATGCCAAGCCACACCCCGGCCCAGGTCAAATGCGTGGTGGGCAGCATGGTTTGCGCCGAGATCTCCGCATAAGGCGTCGGCAGGACCTGCGCGATGTCGCCTGATGCGCGCAGCACGAAGCCGTCGCTGCAGGTGCCGCGCATGCCCAGCGTGTCCCAGCCCGAGGTGCGCTCCAACGTGTACTCGCCCTTGAGGACAGGGACGATCGACTGGTCGGAGGCCGGCGCATCGGCCGCGCGGCGCGCCGTGACGAGGATGCCGTCGGCGTCGGCGCCGTAGGAGATCACGCTGGCGTTCTTCTGCAGCGTGAATCGTTTGCCCTTGCGCTCGACGGCGCAGACGCTGCTGCGCACATCGCCGCCGACTCCGGCTTCGGTGGTGGCAGAAGCCAGCAGCAGCTGCTCGCCGGCAAGCCGCTCCATCAGCTTGCGATGCCAGGCGCTGTCCTGGCCGTGGCGCACCACGCAGGCGACCTGGATCTGGTGCATGGCGAAGATCATCGCCGTCGAGCCGCAATGCTGGCCCAGCGCGTGGCAGACCGCGACGATGTCGCTGATCGGGGCGCCGTCGCCGCCCTGGGCACGCGGCACCGCAATGCCCAGCAGCTTCGCCTGCTTCAGGGCGTCGAAGGCCTCACGTGGGAAGCGGGCGTCGCGATCGACACTTTCGGCATGCCGCGCGGCGACCTCGGACCCTACCTGGCGGGCGCGCGCGAGCAGTAATGTCATGCAGCCTTCTTGCTGGCCAACAGCTCCGTCACCGCGGCGCTGATGGCGTCGATGCTCTCGAAGGTGCGCCGGCGCAGCAGACGGTCGGGAAACTCGACGTCGAAGCGTTCTTCGAGGCCGAGCATCAGATTGACTGTGGCGTGCGAGGTCAGTCCGGCTGCGTACAAATCATCGCCGTCCTTGAGAGTGGTTGCATCGACCGGCAGCGTGCCGCCCTCGTTGAGGACAAGGCGAATCTGATGGCCGAGCTCGCTGGTAGTCACGTGCAGTTCCTCTGAAAATAACTTTCAAAATATCGACTTAGTGAGCTGATATTACTCATTTTACGCGCTGAATGCAACGTCCACTCCGGCCTTCGTCAGACTGTTGACAGACTTCGATCTCAGGTCGGCGGCACGGTGCCCGGCCGCGGATCGATCGGCAAGAGCAGGTTAAGCCCCGCCAATTGCTCGAAAACCGCCGCCGTATGCAAGGCCAGCGCCTCCTGGCGCGCGGGTGCGACGATCTGCAGCCCCACCGGCCGGCCGAAGGCGTCGAAGCCGCAAGGCACCGAAACCGCCGGGCAGGAGGTCAGGGTGATCGCCGAGGTCAGCGCACTGCCGGCGATGTAGTTGGTGAGCTTCACCCCGTCGATCACGTCGCGCGCCTTGAGCATCACGTCCCAGGCCGGGGTGGCGGCGCCGGG
>JAFAZJ010000260.1 GCA_019239835.1 Alphaproteobacteria bacterium
ACGCGCTCGATTTCGCGCGGTGTGGTGGCGCTGGTCAAAAGCGCGTAAGGCGGCACACGATTACGCAGCTTGGCGCGATAGGCGCCCGCCAGTTGCCGTGGCGTCGTGATCGCGAGTCCCGCGCGCGCGCAATCATCCGGCATGCCATCCAGTAGGACGCGACACTCAGTTGCGCGAGCGACGTCGACGACGATCGCGGCGACATGAGGCGTATTGGAGGAGGTCAGCGCCAGATCGTTGGCTGTCATCAGTGGTTTTGCCAGCACGTCGTCGAGTACGTTGTCGGCGCGCAGCAGGAGGACACGGCCGTAGCCGGGGATAGGTCTTGTTTCGTCGCCGACATCGACTCCGGGAAACATCCGTCGCGCCCGCTCCAGCGCCGTGCGCGAGAACAGGCACGGTCCCTCCACGCCGATCAGTCGCACGCTCAGGCTGGTGTCGTTCAAGGGTCCCCGGATCGCTGGCGTTTGCTTCCTGTAGGCAAGAAGCGCTTGACCCGCAAGGCGCAGCGACCGATCTAGCCTCCATGTTCCGTTTCGCGCATCTCTCCGATCCGCACCTGCCGCTGCCTGATGTGCGCCTGCGCGAGTTGTTCTCCAAGCGGGTCACCGGCTGGATGTCCTGGCGCTACCGGCGCAAGAGCATCCATGCGCCGGACGCGCTGGCGGCGGCGGTGGCCGATCTGCACCGCGCCAGGCCCGATCACATCGCCCTTACCGGCGACATCGCCAACATTTCGACCGCGGCGGAGTTCCAGCAGGCGGCGACCTGGCTTGGCGAGCTTGGCCGGCCCGAAGACGTCACGCTGGTACCCGGCAACCACGACGCCTACGTGCCGGTCGCGTGGGCGGCATCGCTGGGTCTGTGGGGCGCCTACATGGCGGGCGACGGTGCGGCGCCGCCGACCTCGCGCGACGATTTCCCGCTGCTGCGCCGGCGCGGCCCCGTGGCGTTTGTCGGGCTCAGCACGGCCGTGCCGCGCGCGCCGGGGATCGCCACCGGCGAGGTCGGCACCGGCCAGCTGGCGCGCTTCGAGGCGATGATGCGCGGCCTCCAGGACATGTGCCGCGTGGTGTTGATCCATCATCCGCCGCAGATCGGCGGGGCGAAATGGCACAAGGAGCTGAGTGACCAGCGCGCTGTGCGCGAGGCCATCGCCCGCGTCGGTGCCGACCTCGTGCTGCATGGCCACATGCACCGCACCATGCTGGGCCGCATCGACTCGCCAGCCGGGCCGGTGCCGGTGCTGGGCGTGGCCTCGACCTCGGCGCATCCCGGCAGCAAATATGGCGCCGGCGGGTACAACCTGATCGCCGTCGAGCGCGATCCCGCCGGCGGCTGGAGCTTCGACGTCGAGGTCCGCTCGATCCGCGCCGACCTCACGGGCTGCGATACGGGCAACCGCTTCCGCCTGCGCTCTCCCGCCCCACGTGCTCTGGCCGCCTAACCTGACTGGCCGGAGATGAGGTAAACTGCCGGCCATGACGGTCACGAGCATCGCGACGGGCGGCAAGGGGCGGCGGGGGCCGCTTTCGGCCACCGTGCTCGATCGCTACGTGCTGGCGCGCACCCTGATGCCGCTCAGTGCCGCGCTGCTGATCGCGCTGCTGGCGCTCCTGCTGGAGCGCATGGTCCGCATCATGGACATGCTGGTGAACCAGGGCGGGCCGATCGTCCTGGTGCTGAAGCTGCTGGCCAACCTGGTGCCGCATTATCTCGGCGTCGCCCTGCCGCTGGCGCTGTTCCTGGGCGTGATGATCGCCGCGACCCGGCTCAGCGCCGATGGCGAGCTCGACGGCCTGCAATCCGCCGGCATCAGCCTCAACCGCCTGCTGTGGCCGTTGCTCGGCCTGTCCTTCGTGCTGATGCTCGCGATGCTGGCGATCACCGGCTGGCTGCAGCCACACACGCGCTACCAGTACCGCGCGCTGCTCTACGTCGCGACCTCCTCGATGGTCGACCTGGCGATCGAGAAGGGCGCCACCTTCAACCGCTTCGGCGACTACACCATCGTCGTCGACGACATCGTCGATCGTGGCCTGACCCTGAAAGGCGTGTTCATCCACAAGGTGACGCCCAAAGGCGGCGTCGAGATCATGACCGCACGCAGCGGCACGGCGGCGCGCGTGCCCGAGGATTTCAGCGTGCTGCTGAAGCTGCGCGACGGCCGGCGCTTCGACACGCCCGCTGACAGCGGGCGATTGAGCGTGCTGTCCTTCGACTCGCTCGACCTGCCGCTGGAGCTGACCGGCGCGGCCGCGTTCCGCCCGCGCAACGCCGAGCGCGAGCTGACTCTTCCCGAGCTCATCGAGCAGACGCACAACCGCACGCTCGACGTGAAACCATGGCTGATCCAGACCGAGATCCACGCCCGGCTGGTGCGCACGATCTCGACCTTCTTCATGCCGATCCTCGGGCTGGCGCTCGGCCTGGCGGCGCCACGCGGTCAGCGCGTCGCCGGTGTGGCCTTCGGCTTCGCGCTGATCGCGATCTTCCACTACGGGCTCAATTTCGGCGAGAAAGCCGCCGATCTCGGCAAGGTCTCGCCGATCATCTCGCTCTGGCTGCCATTCCTGGTGCTGGCCGCGCTGTCCATGTGGGCCTTCCGCATCGTCGCCGAGAGCCCGCGCGACAACGCCGTCTCCATCATGCTGGCCGCCATCGACCGGCGCCGCCGCAGCCTGATGGCGGCACTGCGCGGGCTCGGCCGTCGGCCGGAGAGACCGGCATGAACGGCGTCGCGCTGCGCTATCTCTGCCGTCGTTTCCTCACCCGCTTCGCGCTGGTGTTGCTCGGCGCCGCGCTGCTGATCGTGCTGTTCGACGCGCTGAACTCCATCGACACCATCGAGCAGCGCTACGGCTACGATGTCGCCTCGGTCGTGCGTTACATGATCTGCCGCCTGCCCGAGCACGCCAACACCATCCTGCCGCTCTCGGTGCTGGTCTCGGCGCTGATCACCCTGCTGGGTCTGGCCCAGGCCAACGAGATCCTCGCCTTCAAGAGCGCAGGACTGTCCTTCGTGCGCATCGTCGTGCTGCTTCTGCCTGCGGCCGCGGTGGTCGCCGTGGTGCATTTCGTCATCGGCGACCAGCTGGTGCCCTGGGGCCGCGCCATGCTGGCGCTGCACGAGATCGAGCGCCCGGGCGGCGTGCCGCTGGAGAACGGCCGCGGCGTGTGGCTGCGCGACACGCCGTATCTGGTGCGCGTCGAGGCGGTGCATCGCGAGGGCCGCTTCCTTACCGACGTCTCACTGATGCGGCGCGATGCGCAGGGCAATCTGGTCGAGCGCATCTACGCGCAGGGTGCGCGCTACGAGAGCGGTGGTTGGCGGCTGATCGACGTCGTGGTGCAGACCGTCGATCCGATCGCCCCGCGCAGCGAGCGGCTGGCCGAGCGCTTCTGGGCGACGAACCTGGCGCCATCAGACTTCCACAATCTGTCGGCCAGCCCGGCGCAGTTCACCGCCGCGGAGCTGATCGCGCTGCGCGATGGCCAGGCGATCGCCGCGCGTCAGCCGCACGTCTACGACACCTGGCTGCAGCGGCGCATCGCCATCCCGGCGGTGATCGTGGTGATGTTGCTGCTGGCTGCGCCGGTCGCACAGGCGCGCATGCGCGGCGCCAGCATCGGTGGCCGGCTGGTGATCGGCGTGGCGCTGGGCTTCCTCTATTTCATCGTCGACGGCCTGGCGCTGGCGCTGGGCGAGGGCGGCGCGATCCTGCCGCTGGTCGCCGCCTGGACGCCCGTGCTGGCCTTTGCCAGCATCGGCGGCAGCGTGCTGATGCGCGTCGAGCGGGTGTGACGCACAGGCGCTACACCGCGCTGGTGCTGGCCGGCAGGCGTGGCGGTGTGGACCCGGTCGCAGCCTCGGAAGCGGTGACCCACAAGGCGCTGGCACTGGCCGGCGGGAAGCCGCTGATCGTCGGCGTCGTCGAGGCGCTTCGTGGTGCCGCTTCCGTCGCCGACATCATGGTCGCGACCGACGACCGCGAGATTGTTGCTGCCGTGCATAGCCTCACAGTCGTGCCTACCGCCGCATCGCCTGCCGCCACGGTAGCGCGGGTGTTGCGTGAACAGCCGTCGCTGCTGGTCACGACAGCCGACCATGGGCTGCTGTCGCCGTCGCTGATCGAGACCTTTTGCGCCCGCGTGCCGGATCCCAGCGATGTTGTCGTCGGCGTGGTGCCGCGCCGTGCTTTGGTGGGCCAGCCGAACCGGCGCACCTTCTACCGTCTCGCCGACGAGGCCTATTGCGGCGCCAATCTCTACGCTTTCACCGGCGCGCGCGGCGGGGTGGCGGCGACGTTCTGGGCCGGTCTTGAGGCGGAGCGGAAGCATCCGCTGCGTCTCGCCGCGCGTATCGGGCCCGCGACGCTGTTGCGCTATGCCACGCGCCGCCTCGACCTCGCGGCGGCCTTCGCACTGTTGTCGCGACGCGCCGGCGCCGTCATCGCGCCGGTCGTGTTGGATGATCCCGACGCAGCGCTCGACGTTGATACGCCTGAAGATCTGGCGCTGGTACGCGCGCGCCTCAGCGATTCGCGACGTTGCGGCCGATCGCCATGAAGGCTCCGGCGACGGCCCCCAGCACGAGGGCACCCAGGCACTTGCCGACGGCCTCGGCCATGACCGCGCTGGTGCCCGAGGCCAGCTCGCCGGCGAACATCGAGACGCCCACGCCCATGCCAGCCAGTGCGCCGAACAGCGCGAACAGGCGCACGCTCCAGGTGGTTGGCCCGACCGCAATGCCGACCCGCCGCGCCTCGGGTTCCGCCGCCGGCGTGCCCATAGCCTTGGCGCGTCGGCGCTCCTTGCGGTTCATCGCCATGGCATCGCCTCGGCGGCGGCGAGGTCCTGGGGCGTGTCGATCTCGATCCAGCGTCGGCCATGGACGGCCCGCACGCTGATCTCCGCTGTCATCGCATCGAGCGCCTCGGTGTAGAGCGCACGCTCGCCGCCGGGCGCGGCGAGGCGGGCTTCGACCTGGCGCAGGAAGCGGTCGCGGCCCTCGTCGCGCAGCAGCGTGATGCCGATTGCCTCGCCATCGGGCTGGGCGAGGTCCTTGCCGATGTGGCGCAGCCGGTTGGTGTGTGTGGTCACGATCTTCATGTCGTCGGCATCGTAGAGTGCCTTGCGGTCGATCGCGATCAGGATCGGCACCGGCTCGGCCGCCAGCAGATCGGCCAGCACTTCGCGCTCGAACAGTGCGTCGCCATTGAGCAGCACGGTCGCCGCTCCGACGAACTGCTCGCGCGCGGCGTGGCAACTCGCGAGATTGTCCGTGGTGGTGTGACGCGGGTTGCGCACGGTGTGGACGCCCGGGCGCCCGGCGAGATGTGCGTCGACCATGTCGGCGGCGTAGCCGGTGACGATTGTGACCCGATCGACGCCCGCGTCCGCCAGCGCGGCGAGTTGCCGGTCGAGGATCGCGCGCCCCCCGATCGGCAACAGGCACTTGGGCCGTTGGTCCGTGAGCGGTGACAGCCGCGCGCCGCGTCCGGCGGCGAGGATCACCGCGCTCAGGTCCATGACTCAGACCGGCCATGCGCCAGTCGGCCATGACAGGGCAGGGCATGGCAGGTAGGTTGTGACTTCACCGCAATGCCGCCCGATTCCTCAGCCGAGTCTCGACCCGGCATGGCCACCACCGACTCCAGCTCGATCGCCGCCGCGCCGGCTGACGAGCAACTGACATACTGGTCGCCGCTGCGCATCCCGGCATTTCGTCGCCTGTGGTGCGGCAACATCCTCTCCAATATCGGCGGCTGGATGCAGACTGCCGGCGCCGGCTGGGTGATGACCGATCTGGCGCCGCGCGGCCACCGCGAGATGTTCGTGGCGCTGCTGGCGGTGGCTGGCACCTGCCCGGTGTTCCTGTTCGGCTTCCTTGCCGGCGTGCTGGCGGACCGCTTCGATCGGCGCAAGTACCTGCTCGCCACCCAGCTCTGGCTGATGTCCTCGGCGGCCACCCTGGCCGTGCTGGCATACACCGGCCTGCTGAGCGCCTGGAGCCTGATCGCGCTGATGTTCTGCATGGGCATTGGCAACGCCATGAACGGTCCGGTGTGGCACGCCGTCGTCCCTGAGATGGTCGGGCGACGCTACCTGCCCAATGCCGTGGCGCTCAACAGTGCTGGCTTCAATTTCGGCCGCACCATCGGCCCGGTGGTCGGCCAGGTGCTGCAGGGCCTGGCCGGCACCTTCGCGCTCTTCGCGATCAACGCCATGACCTTCGTCGGCGTGATGTTTGCCGTCTTCACCTGGAAGCGGCCACCCGAGGCCAGCGCGGCACAGCGGCGCGAGGGCTTCATCGCCGCCTTCGGCAGCGGCATCGCGTTCATCCGCGCCACGCCGGCGCTGTGGGCGATCTGGGCGCGCGCGGGGTGCTTCTTCATCCCCTCCTGTGCCTTCGCCACATTGCTGCCGCTGACCGGCCGCGATCGCCTCCATCTCGAGGCCGCCGAGTACGGCGTGCTGTTCTCCAGCTTTGGCGTCGGCGCGGTGATCGGCACTATGATGATCCCCCGGCTCAACGCCTGGCTGGGGCCTGATCGCGCCAACCTGGCGGCGATGCTCTCGGTCGCCTTCGGCATGGGGATCTCGGCGATGATCGCCGATCCTTTCGCGATCGGCCTGGCACTGGCG
>JAFAZJ010000272.1 GCA_019239835.1 Alphaproteobacteria bacterium
GAAGAGCTGCTGTTCCTGCCCTCGGTGCGGCGCATGGAAATGGAGCATCGCGAGGCCGTCGAGAAGGTCATCGACTTCCTCGACCTGCAGCAATATCGCGACAGCTTCATCGTCAATCTGCCCTATGGCGTGCGCAAGGTGACCGAGCTGGCGCGTGCGCTGTGCACCGATCCCAAGCTGCTGCTGCTCGACGAGCCCTCCTCCGGGCTGAACGTCGAGGAGACCGAGGACATGGCGTTCTGGATCCAGGACATCAAGAACCTGCTGGGTGTCACCGTGCTGATGGTCGAGCACGACATGAAGCTGGTTTCGGCGGTGTCCGACCGAGTGCTGGCGCTGAACTACGGCCGGCCGATCGCCACCGGCACGCCCTCGGAGGTGCAGAGCCACTCCGACGTCGTGCGCGCCTATCTCGGAGGCTGACGTGGCGGAGACCCAGCTCAAGGTCAGCAACATCGAGACCTACTACGGTCCGATCATGGCCATCCGCGGCGTGTCCTTCGACGTGCCGCAGGGCGACATCGTCACCATCCTGGGCGCCAACGGCGCGGGCAAGACGACGGTGCTGAAGACCATCTGCGGCGTGATGGACCCGCAGAAGGGAACCGTGCTGTTCGAGGGCCGCGAGCTGCAGGGCATGGACCCCGACAAGGTGATGCGGCTGGGCGTCAGCCACGTGCCGGAGGGGCGCGAGGTCTTCCCGTTCCTGACCGTGCGCGAGAACCTGCGCATGGGCGCCTACACCAGGCGCGACGCCGACGAGGTCGCCAAGGACCTCGAGACCGTCTTCGGCTATTTCCCGGTGCTGAAGGAGCGCGCCGACCAGCGCGCCGGATCGCTGTCGGGCGGCGAGCAGCAGATGCTGGCGATCAGCCGCGCGCTGATGGCGCGGCCGCGGTTGATGCTGCTCGATGAGCCGTCGCTAGGCCTGTCGCCCAAGCTGGTGAAGGAAATCTTCGACATCATCGTGCGCATCAACAAGGAGCGCGGCGTCACCATCCTGCTGGTCGAGCAGAACGCCAACATGGCCCTTCAGGTCGCCGATTACGGCTACGTGCTGGAGGTCGGCCGTATCGTCATGGCCGACACCTGCGAGCGCCTCCTGCAGAAGGAGGACATCAAGGAGTTCTATCTCGGCATCAAGGAGGAAGGCGCACGCGGCCAGCGGCGCTGGAAGAAGCGCAAGACGTGGCGCTGACGAGCGCCGTCTGTCATCCCGAGCGTAGCGAGGGATCCAGGAAGCAGCGTGGATTCCTCGCTTCGCTCGGAATGACAGGGCGGCCGGGATGCGCTAGGTAGGACGCAACGAAAAGGCGCCAATCAGGGAGGGTCGCCTGACATGAATGCGGATGTCCACGCGGGCTCGATCGGCAGGATCGAGATCGAGGGCTGCGACACCATTCCCAAGCTGTTCTGGCACCAGGTTCGCACGCGCGATACCCGGACGGCCTTCCGCGAGAAGACGCTCGGCATCTGGCGCTCGACCAGCTGGCGCGAGTATGGCGAGCGGGCGCGCGCCGTCGGCATGGGCCTGGCGAGCCTCGGCCTGAAGCATGGCGACGTGGTGTCGATCCTGGCCGAGACCATCCCAGAGTGGCTCTACGCCGACATGGGCACCCTGGGCGTCGGCGGCGTCACCAACGGGGTTTATCCGACCGACGCGGCCAAGCAGGTCGAGTACATCGTCAACGACAGCCGCACGCGCTTTCTGTTCGTCGAGAATGAGGAGCAGCTCGACAAGTTCCTCCAGATCCGCGCTCGCACGCCGCAGATCGTGAAGGCCTTCATCTTCGACATGGAGGGGCTCAGCGCCTTCAGCGACCCGCAGGTGATGCCGTTCGACGAGCTGGTGAGCCTGGGCCGCGACTACGACAAGGCCAATCCCGGCAAATGGGAGGAGCTGGTCGCCGCCTCGCGTGCCGAGGAGCTGGCGATCCTCGTCTACACCTCGGGAACGACCGGCCCGCCCAAGGGCGCGATGCTGTCGCACTGCAACGTGATCTTCCAGCTCAGCAACGCCGACGCCTTCATCCCGATGCGCGAGCACGAGGAGCAGCTGGCGTTCCTGCCGCTGTGCCATGTCGCGGAGCGCACCTTCACCGCCTTCCTGCCGCTGCGCTCCGGCGCCATCGCCAATTTCGCCGAGAGCGTCGAGACGGTGCCAGACAACGTGCGCGAAGTGGCGCCGACCACCTTCTTCGCCGTGCCGCGCATCTGGGAACGGTTCTACTCCGGCATCGCCATTCGCATGAAGGAGGCGACCTGGATCGGCCGCACCGCCTATCGCTGGGCGCTGGGCGTCGGCATGAAGGTCGCCGAGACCAAGCTCGAGGGGCGGACTCCGTCGCCCCTGCTGAAGCTGCAATACCTCATCGCCGACTACTGCGTGCTCGACAACATCAAGCGCGCCATCGGCATGCATCGCGTGCGGTTTGCCGGCACCGGCGCCGCACCGATCGCGCCCGACCTGATCCGCTGGTACCGCGCCCTGGGCATCGACATGCGCGAGGTCTACGGCCAGACCGAGAATTGCGGCCTGGCGACCGGCATGCCCGACCGCATCAAGCTCGGCACCGTCGGCGTCTGCGCGCCGCGCACCGAGCTCAAGCTCTCGCCTGAGGGCGAGATCCTGCTGCGTGGGCCGCACATCTTCATGGGCTACCTGAACCAGCCCGAGAAGACCGCCGAGACCCTGCGCGACGGCTGGCTGCACACCGGCGACGTCGGCACCATCGACAACGAGGGCTATGTCCGCATCACCGATCGGATGAAGGACATCATCATCACCGCCGGCGGCAAGAACATCACGCCCTCGGAGATCGAGAACCAGCTGAAGTTCTCGCCCTACATCTCCGACGCCGTGGTGATCGGCGACAAGCGCAAGTTCCTGAGCTGCCTGGTGATGATCGACTACGACAGCGTGTCCAAGCATGCGCAGGACAGCAACGTGCCGTTCACCGACTTCGCCTCGCTCTGCCGCGCACGCGAGGTGCAGGACCTGATCTGGTCGGAGATCGAGAAGGTCAATGCCGGCTTCGCGCGGGTCGAGACGATCAAGAAGTTCCGGCTGATCGAGCACCAGCTCACGGCCGAGGACGACGAGGTCACCCCGACCATGAAGCTCAAGCGCAAGTTCGTGAACGAGAAGTACAAGGGGCTGATCGACGGCATGTACGCCGAAGCCGCGTAGCATTTCGCCCGCAGGGGGCTGTGTCATCAACGGGAGGAACAAACAGATGCGTCAGAAACTGGCAATGACGACGGTCGCGGTGCTCGCCGCGGCGATCGCAACGGGCGCGGCGGCGCAGACCCGCGGCGTGTCGAAGACCGAGATCATCCTCGGCATGCATACCGATCTGAGCGGCGTTGCCGCGACATACGGCGTGTCGTCCTCGAACGCGGTGCGCATGCGCTTCGACGAGATCAACGAGGCCGGCGGCATCAACGGCCGCAAGATCAAGCTGATCGTCGAGGATCAGGGCTACCAGGTACCCAAGGCGGTGCAGGCCTGCAACAAGCTGATCAACCGCGACAACGTCTTCGCCTTCGTAGCCCCGCTGGGCACGCCGATGAACAACGCCTGCTTCAAGGACCAGTTCGCCGCGCACGTGCCGAACCTGTTCCCGCTGTCGGCGGCGCGCTCGATGTACGAGCCGTTCGAGCGCCTGAAGTTCTACGGCGCGGCCTCCTACGTCGACCAGATTCGCGCGGGCATCGAGTACTTCGTCAAGACGAAGGGCAAGAAGGCCGTCTGCGTGATGTATCAGGACACCGACTTCGGCAAGGAAATCCTCGAAGGCGCCGAGCAGCAGACCAAGAAGCTCGGCATCAAGATCGTCGAGACAGCCGCGCACAAGCCCACCGACCAGGACTTCACGGCGCCGATCTCCAAGCTCAAGGCGGCGGGCTGCGACCTGATCGCGATGGGCACCATCGTGCGTGACTCGATCGTGCCCTACAACACGGCACGCAAGATGGGCTGGACCGACGTCGACTTCCTGGGCTCGGCCGCGGTCTACGACTTCGTCGTCGGCGCGGCGCAAGGCATGGACGGCTTCTACGGCATGGGCCTGACCGAAATGCCGTACGCCGACAGCCCGGTCGAGTCGGTGAAGAAGTTCGTCGCCGACTACAAGAAGAAGTTCAATGTCGATCCCAACATCGGCGCGGTCTATGGCTATGTCGCCGCCGACCTCACCGTCACCGGGCTGAAGAATGCCGGCGCCGATCTGACGTTGGACAGCTTCATCAAGGGCATGGAATCGATTCGGGGCTACAAGGACATCTTCAACGGTCCCGAGGTCAGCTTCAGCGACAAGATCCGCCAGGGCGCGAACTCGTCCTTCCTCGCCGAGGTCAAGGGCGGCCGCTGGACGCGCGTGACCCAGCCGCTCGGCTTCTAGACGACGTTCCATCAAGCGAGAGGCCCGGGCATGTCCCGGGCCTTTTCTTTTCCCAGCGCCTTGCCGCGCCGCTAATCTCCGCGCGATCCGACACGGAGGAACGACATGGCAGGTCGCGTCGCAGGCAAGGTCGCGCTCATCACCGGCGGCGCGTCGGGGCTGGGTCTGGCGACAGCCAAGCTGCTGTCCGGCGAAGGCGCCAAGGTGGTGATCACGGACGTGCAGAAGGACAAGGGTCCCAAGGCGGCAGCCGAGATCGGCAACGACGCGATGTTCCTCGAGCACGACGTCACCAGCGAAGCGCGCTGGAAGGAAATCGTCGAGGAGACGATGAAGCGTTTCGGCAAGCTCAACGTGCTGGTGAATTCCGCCGGCATCGCCTGGCCCGACGGCTCGATCGAGACCGTCAGCCTCGCCGACTTCAAGCGCATGATGAGCGTGAACTGCGAAGGCACGTTCCTCGGCTGCCAGAACGCGATCCGGGTGATGAAGGGCAACGGTCAGCCCTGCTCGATCGTCAACATCTCCTCGGTCGCCGGCCTGGTGAGTGGCTGGCAGATGGCGGCTTACTCGCCGTCCAAGGGCGCGGTGCGGCTGCTGACCAAAAGCGTGGCGCTGCATTGCGCGCGCGCCGGCTACGACATCCGTTGCAACTCCGTGCATCCCGCCTTTATCGACACGCCGATGGTCCAGCAGGGTCTCGCCGAGGACAAGGACCCGGAGAAAGCGCGCAAGCGGCTTTTGCGCATGGTGCCGATGGGCAAGATCGGCGAGCCCAACGATATCGGCTACATGATCCTCTATCTCGCGTCCGACGAATCGAAATTCACCACGGGCGCCGAGATGGTGGTCGACGGCGGCTGCACGGCGATGTGAGGGCAAGATGGCGGATCTCGACAACCTCGTCGCCATCGTCACCGGCGGCGCCTCGGGCATCGGCGCGGCGACCTGCCGGCTGCTGGCGCGTGAAGGTGCCATCGTCGTCGTGGCCGACGTGCAGGACGATCTCGGCGCAAAGGTCGCCAAGGACATCGGCGGCACGGCGGTGTTCCGCCGTCTCGACGTGACGAGCGAAACCGATTGGCAGCGCGTGATCGACGACACGCTGCAGCGCTGCGGCCGCCTCGACATCCTGGTCAACAACGCCGGCATCTCCGGCGGCATGGGCAGCGTCGAGACCACCACGGTCGAGAATTGGGAGCGCGTGCACGCGATCAACCTCGACGGCGTCTTCCTGGGCTGCAAGTACGGCATCGGCGCGATGAAGCGCACCGGCGCAGCGAAGACCGCGTCCAAGGGGGCGATCGTCAACATCTCCTCGATCGCCGGCATCGTCGGCGCTGCCGGGCCCTGCGCCTACACCGCCAGCAAGGGCGCGGTGCGGCTGCTGACCAAGAGCGTGGCCCAGCAATGCGCCGAGAAAGGCTACGGCATCCGCTGCAACTCGGTGCATCCCGGCGGCATCGACACGCCGATCTTCAATCCGCTGTGGCAGCTGATGGGCCACGAGCAGGGCAAGGCTTTCATCGGCGGGCGCCACCCGGTCGGCCACATGGGCGAGCCCGAGGATATCGCCGAGGCGGTGCTCTATCTCGCTTCCGACCGCTCGCGTTTCGTCACCGGCTCGGAGCTGGTGGCCGACGGCGGCATCACCTCAGGCATTCAGAGGAAGGCGCTCAATGCCCCGCGTTGACAACAATACGGTGATCGTCACCGGCGGCGCCTCGGGTATCGGCGCCGAGACGGCGCGGCTGATCGTGCGCGAAGGCGGCAAGGCCGTGATCGCCGACCTCAACGAGGCCGCCGGCACGGTGCTGGCCGCCGAGCTCGGCGACAGCGCCCTCTTCTGCCGTCTCGACACCACGGTCGAGAGCGAGTGGGAAGCCTGTATCGCCTCCACCCTGAAGCGCTTCGGCGGCCTGCACGGAGTGGTCAATGCCGCGGGCGTGGGCGTCGGCGGCGATGTCGAGGAAGTCTCGCTGGAGGATTTCCGCCGCGTCTACCGCATCAACGGACTGGGCGTCTTCCTGGGCTGCAAGCACGGCGTGCTGGCGATGAAAGCCAATCCGCCCGACCGGCCGGGCTCGATCGTCAACATCTCCTCGGTGCTGGGCCTGCGCGGCATGGGCCGCGCGCCAGCCTATGCCGCCAGCAAGGGCGCCGTGCGCCTGCTGAGCAAGAACGTGGCGATCCATTGCGGCACCATGGGCTATCCGATCCGCTGCAACTCGGTGCATCCTGGCTGGATCGACACGCCGATGATCGCGCCGCGCCTGGCCATGACCATCGACAACATGAACGGCCGGCAATACCTCGAGGGCCTGCATCCCATCGGCCGGCTGGGCCGGCCGGAGGAAATCGCCCGGCTGAACCTGTTCCTGATCTCCGACGAATCCTCGTTCAGCACCGGGGCGGAATTCGTCGCCGACGGCGGGGTGACGGCCTGAGCCTTGCCCGCCGCCCGGCCGCGTGATACCGGGCGTCATCCCCCTATCGAGAGAGTGAGCCGCCATGTTGCCCGCGAACATCCGACTCGACGACGAAGACGACGACGAGCCCGACAAGAAGGAGAAGATGGCCGACCACGGCGAGGCACGCGACAAGACCGCGGCCATCGAGGAACGGCTGTTCAAGGCCCGCACCGTCCTGATCTATGGCGGCATCGACCAGAAGCTGGCGCGTGAGGTCTCGGCACGGCTGCTGGCGCTGCAATCGGCTGGCGACGATCCGATCACCATCTACATCAACAGCCAGGGCGGCCATGTCGAATCGGGCGACACGATCTACGACATGGTGAAATACGTGAAGCCCGAGGTTCGCATGGTGGGCACTGGCTGGGTGGCCAGCGCCGGCGCCCTGATCTACGCCGCGGCCAAGCGCGAGAACCGCTTCAGCCTGCCCAACACCCGCTTCCTGCTGCATCAGCCCTCGGGCGGCGCGATGGGCTCAGCCTCGGATTTCGCCATCCAGGCCAAGGAAATCCTGCGCATGCGCCGGCGGCTCAACGAGATCTTCGCCGCCGAGACCGGCCAGCCACTGGAGCGGATCGAGAAGGATACCGAACGCGACTACTGGATGAGCGCGCAGCAGGCGGTCGAGTACGGCCTGGTGGGCAAGATCGTGCAGAACGCCACCCAGATCACCTGATTAGGGCGCTCAGGCGCAACACGAGCGGCCGGCGATCAGCCGGCCGTATCCGTTTTGGGGACTGACCTCGCGGATCAGGCGATGCTAAGCACGCGCAGCGACGCGGGCACAGCCAGCATGACGAACGCCAGCGCGATACCGATCTCGACGAACGGTGTGACGAATTTGCGGACCCTGGGGGCCTCGGCGGCGACGAACATGGCTCTCTCCAATATGCGTAGACTATGCGCGCCTGGTTCGGGGGTTCGGACGCGTCGTTCTCTTCATCAGGCGCTGCCTACAGTGAGTAATCCCGCAGATAACGCCCGCAGACCTCAATCGGCCCAGCCGATCTCCGTCCTTTCAATGCACAAACTGCACCTGCTAATGTGAGATGTCAATTGGTTTCAGATGCCTTTGTATAAGGATAGTTGTGATTAAACAGCATGTTACAGCATTTTCATGAGGCTACACTCAGGATGAAGCTTCATTATCTCAACAAAAATTGATTAGATTCAATAAATTATGAGCACTCATTAACGGGCGACGCAAGGTCGCCCGTCTGCCGACTGCTCTAACTCGCGATCGTCACGCCGGCATCGGCGATAATCGTCTGGCCGGTGATGAAGGCGCCGGCCTTGGAGGCCAGCAGGACGGCGATGCCGCCGATATCCTCGGGCTCGCCGATACGCCGCAGCGGCGCCGATTGCAGGCGCTTGTTGAGGTAGGCCGGGTCGTCCCACAGCGCCTTGGCGAAGTCGGTCTTCACCAGCCCCGGCGCGATGGTGTTGATGCGGATGTTGTCCGGCCCCAGCTCGATGGCGAGGTTGCGGGCGAGCTGCATGTCGGCGGCCTTGGAGATGCCGTAGGCGCCGATCACCGGCGTGCCACGCACCCCGCCGATCGACGAGACGATGATGATGGCGCCGTCCTTCTTGGCCCGCATGTCGGGCACGCTCTGGGTGATCAGCCAGATGTTCGACAGGATGTTGTTCTGCATCACCTTCATGAAGACGTCGTCGGGCATCTTCTCGGTCGGCCCGTAATACGGGTTGGACGCCGCGTTGCAGACCAGGATGTCGATCGGCCCAAGCTGCCGGCGAGTCTCGGCGACCAGCTTCTCGCACTGCGCCTTGTCCGAGATGTTGCAGCCGATGGCGACGGCCTGGCCGCCTGCCCCGTTGATCTTCGCGGCCACCTCCTCGCACACCGGCAGCTTGCGGCTCGAGATCACCACCTTGGCGCCCTGCAGCGCCAGCTGCTCGGCGATCGACCGGCCGATGCCCTTGCTCGAGCCGGTGACGATGGCGACCTTGCCGGTGAGGTCGAAGAGCGGCGACGCCATGGAATTCCCTCCGCGATGATGCAGCGGCGCAAGGTGGCGTGCCCGCCAGCCTGCCGCAAGCGCATGACCGTCAGCGCGGTTCGTCAGGCGAACACCGGTCAGCCGGGCGGCACCGCATTGGGCGTACGCGATCGGTTCACCGCCGGCCACTGCTCCGTGGTCGGCGGTAGGGGGATGCGCTTGCCGCTGAGATTCTCGATCGTCATGCGGTAGACCGCCACGATGTCGATACGGGGATAGAAGCTCTTGGGCCGATCCAGGGCCGGATCGGAGTATTTCGCCATCAACTGGTCGAAGAAACGCTGCCTGGCCGGGCGATCCATGACGACAGCAACGCTGCCGGCGACAATGACGCTTTCATAGCTCATCGAGGAATCGCACTCGGTCGAGCCATAGGGAAACACCGGCCCGGGCACCGAGACCTCGAGGCAGATGCGCGACCGCGCCAGAACGTTGCGGTGAAAGCGGCCGGCACCCGAGGAATGGAGCAGGATGTAGTCCTCGCCGCAGGCATAGATCATCGGCACGACGTACGGCTCGCCGCCTGCGTCCGCGGTCGCGACCCGGGCCACCCGGCCACGCTCGAGGAAGCGCCGTGCCTCGCTATTATCCATCGCCAGATCCTGGCGCCTCACATCACCTCTGCTCATCGCCTGCTCCGTCCATCGTGACGACTGCAGCGTGGCGTCGGAGTGGACTTGCCGACAGAGCCACTCTATAGGATCCGACCAGACCATTTCTGGATCGATCATGAAAACCGACTCCGCAGTCGAGTTGCGCGGCTGGCGGCTCGACCGCGCCAGCGAGACGCCGCTCTTCCGCCAACTCTACCTGCACGTCCGCAGCTCGATCGTGTCGGGCGGCATGAGCGCCGGCGCGCGGCTACCCTCGACGCGCGACTTCGCGCGGGCAACGGGCGTGTCGCGCGCTTCGGCGGTCGCGGCCTACGAGCAGCTTCTCGCGGAGGGTTACATCGAAGGTCGTGTCGGCGCCGGCACCTTTGTCGCTCACGACCTGCCGCGCGGGATCGAGCCTCGCGCTATCAAGCGCCCGCCGCCGGCACGCCCGTCATTGCCGGCCAAACGATTTCCGGTGCTCGATGAAGCGGCGCTGGCCGGCGATCAGCGGCCATTCGGCACCGGGCGCAGCCTGATGGACGCGCGCTCGGTCGACGCCTGGCGACGCCTGACCCTGCGTGCGCTGCGCGGCTTCGACCCGGTGCATCGCGGCTACTCCGACCCGCGCGGCCTGCCGGCATTGCGCACGGCTATCGCCGAGTACGTGCAGGCGACGCGCGCCGTGCGCTGCGAGCCCGACCAGATCGTCGTCACCGCGGGAACGATGCACGCAATCGACATCGTCATCCGCGCGCTACTGTCGCCGGGCGACGGCGTCTGGGTCGAGGATCCCGGCTACGCCACGACGCACGCCGCGCTGATCGCGTCGGGCCTCGTGCCCTGCCCCATTCCAGTCGACGCGCAAGGCATCGTCGTCGCCTCGGGCATCCGCAGCGCGCCGAAAGCGCGCGCCGTCTTCATCACGCCCTCGCACCAGTTCCCGCTCGGCGTCACGCTGTCGATGGCGCGTCGGCTGGAGTTGCTGGCGTGGGCGCGCGAGTCAGGCGCCTGGATCGTCGAGGACGACTACCACAGCGACTTTCGCTACGCCGGGCGGCCGCTGGCCTCGCTCCAGGGCCTCGATGACGCCGAGCGCGTGATCTATGTCGGCACGCTCAACAAAGCGCTCTTCCCTGGCTTGCGCATCGGCTACGCCATCGTGCCGCAACCCGCGCTGGGCTCCTTCATCGGGGCGCGTTTCCTCACCGACCGCCAGCCGCCGTCGATCACCCAGCTCACGCTGACGGCATTCATTGCCGAGGGCCATCTCGCAGCGCATATCCGGCGCATCCGACAATCCTATCGCGATCAGCGCGACGCGCTGGTCGGCGGGCTGCGCCGTCATCTTGGCGAGACCGTATCGGTCGATCCGCCCGATCAGGGCCTGCACCTGACGGCGTTCCTGCGGCACGCGCGGTCCGACGTCGAAATCGCGGTAACAGCGCGGGAACACGGCGTGATCGCCCGCCCGCTCAGTCGCTTTTATCACCAGGCGCCGCCGCGTAAGGGGCTGCTGCTCGGCTTCGCCGGCTACCCGCGCCAGATGATCGTGCCGGCTGTGGCCAAGCTTGCGCGGGCGATCGGCCGGCATTGACGATCGATCGCATCGGACACAGCCTGAACCCGCGACGACGGAGATGAGCGATGGCAACAGGCGACACGGTGTTTGCCGGCTCGATCCCGGCTCTCTACGACCGCTTCATGGGCCCGATGCTGTTTCGGCCCTATGCCGCCGATCTGGCGCGCCGCCTCAGCGATTTGTCGAGCGGCCGGGTACTGGAGACCGCGGCCGGTACCGGTATCGTGACCGAGGCGCTCATCGCGACGCTGCCGCCAGCGGTCGAGATCGTCGCCACCGACCTGAACCAGGCAATGGTCGACTATGCGTCCACCAAGCCGGGCATGAGCCGCGCTACACTGCGGCAGGCCGATGCGCTGTCGCTGCCCTTCGATACAGCCAGCTTCGATGCCGTCGTCTGCCAGTTCGGCGTGATGTTCTTTCCCGATCGAGTCGCCGGCTACCGCGAGGCCAAACGGGTGCTGAAGCCAAATGGCCGCTTCTTGTTCAGCGCCTGGGGCAACCTTGCACACAATCCCTTTGCGGCGATCCTGACTGACACCCTGGCGGTCCGTTTTCCCAACGATCCACCACGCTTCTTCGAGCGTACGCCGCACGGATATCACGACGTCGATCGCATCAGGGCTGACGTCGCCGCCGCCGGCTTCAACCATGTCACCATCGACACCGTCACCCTGCCCAGCCGCTCCGCCAGCGCGCGCGACGCGGCGACTGCCATGTGTCAGGGCACGCCGCTACGTGGCGAGATCGAAGCACGTGCGCCCGGCGGGCTGCAGGCCGCCACCGACGCCGTCGCCGAGGCGCTGGCCGCGCGCTACGGCTCAGGCGCCATCGAAGCGCCGATGCAGGCGCATGTCGTCACCGCACGAGTCTAGGCGAACCACTCGCTCTTCATCGTGAGCGTGGTGTCGTCGAGCTTGCCCAGCAGTGACGCCAGATAGGTTGAGCGTGGTACCTCGTAGGCGAAGAAATAGCGGCACGCCGCGAGCTTGCCGTCGCGAAACGCGCGCTCCTCGTCGGTGGTGGCGGGCGGCAGATCCTGTATGGCGCTGGCCTGCCACAGCCACATCCAGCCCATCACCAGCAACCCGAACAGGTCGAGGAAGTGGAAGGCGTTGGCAAGCGCCAGCGACGCCTGGCCCTTGCCCATCGCGCCGAGCAGGGTCGCGCGCGTCGCGTCGATGGTCTCGACGAGTTCCGTGAGGTCACGGGCCATCGGCTTGAGCTGATCGTGTGCCGTGGCGACGCCGATGGCCCGGGCGATCTCGACCTTCACCGCATTCCAGCCGGCGCCGCCCTTGATCGCCATCTTGCGGCCCAGCAGGTCGATCGCCTGGATGCCGTCGGTGCCTTCGTGGATCGGGTTGAGCCGCTGGTCGCGATAGTACTGCTCGACCGGATAGTCGCGCGTGTAGCCGTAGCCGCCGAGGATCTGCACGGCGTGCTCGTTCGACTTCAGGCAGACCTCCGACAGCCAGCCCTTGACGATCGGCGTCAGCGTATCGAGCAGCAGCTCGAGCTGTGCCTTCTCTGTCGCGTCGCTTTCCATGGCAATGCGATCGACCAGCGAGGCGGCGTAGAGGCAGAGGTGCAGGCCGCCTTCGCTCGCCCATTTCTGGTGCAGCAGCATGCGCTTGATGTCGGCGTGCTCGACGATCGGGATCATCGGCGAGGCGGGATCCTTGCTGTCGGGCGCGCGGCCCTGCGGCCGGCCGCGCGCGTATTCCAGCGAGAAAAGATATGCCGCATAGGCCAGCATCACCGCGCCCTGCCCGACACCGATGCGCGCCTCGTTCATCATCTGGAACATGTATTCCAGGCCGCGATGGGGCTGGCCCAGCAGGTAGCCGACAGCGCCGCCCTTCTCACCGAAATTCAGCACCGTGTTGGTGGTGCCGCGATAGCCCATCTTGTGATTGAGCCCGGCCAGCCGCACGTCGTTGCGCTGACCCACCGAGCCGTCGGGGTTGACCACGTGCTTCGGCACGATGAACAGCGAAATGCCCCGCACGCCGGGCGGCCCGCCGGGGATCTTGGCCAGCACCATGTGCACGATGTTTTCGCTGAGCTCGTGGTCGCCGCCGGAGATCCACATCTTGTTGCCGATCACGCGGTAGCTGCCGTCTTCCTGCGGCTCGGCACGCGTGCGGATGTCGGCCAGCGACGAACCCGCCTGCGGCTCGCTCAGGCACATCGTGCCAAAGAAGCGGCCGGCCAACATCGGCGCCATGTAGAGCGATTTCTGCTCCTGCGAGCCGAAGCTCTCGATCAGGTTGGCGGCACCGACGGTGAGGAACGGATAGCCGGCGCTGCCGATGTTGGCCGACTGGAACATGGCGTTGCAGGCCTGCGCCACGGTCAGCGGCAATTGCATGCCGCCCAGCTCGTAATCCTTGGTCGGCGCGAAGAAGCCGGCGTCGCGGAAAGCCGCCAGCGCCTCGGCGACCTCGGGAATCATGCTCACGACGTTGCCGTCGAAGGTCGGCTCGTTCTTGTCACCTTTGGCGTTGTGCGGGTGGAATTTCTCCAGCGCCAGCCGGTGCGCCGTCTCGATCGCCGCGTCGAAGGTCTCGCGGCTGTGATCGGCGTAGCGCGCGTGTCGGATGAAGGTCCCGACGTCGAGCAGATCGTAGAGCACGAAGGCCAGGTCGCGGCGGCTGATCAGCGGCGAGGCGGTCATGTGGGTTCCTCGTGCATCCCCTTTTCCTCTGCCGTCGTATACCGTTGACGGGGAGCGGGACCACCCCCATTTTCGCGCCGCTTTCGCCCAGCCCGAGGAGACGCCACGCCATGCTCGGCCAGATGCAGGACCGCCCGCTGCTGATCTCGCAGCTCATCGAGTTCGCCGCCGAGAACCACGGCGATACCGAGATCGTCTCGCGCCGCGTCGAGGGCGACATCCACCGCTACACCTATCGCGACGCGCGACACCGGGCCAAGCAGATGGCCGAGGCGCTGGTCGGCCTGGGCATCAAGGCCGGCGACCGCATCGGCACGCTGGCGTGGAACGGCTATCGGCATTTCGAGCTGTACTACGCGATCTCGGGCATGGGCGCGGTGTGCCACACCATCAACCCGCGCCTGTTCCCGGAGCAGATCGTCTACATCGTCAACCATGCCGAGGATCAGATCCTCTTCGTCGACGCCAATCTGCTGCCGCTGATCGAGAAGCTGGGTTCGCAGTTCAAGAGCGTGAAGCACATCGTGGCGATGACCGACCGTGCACACCTGCCAGCCGGCCTCAACATCCCCAACCTGCTGGTCTACGAAGAGCTGATCGCGGGCAAGCCCGGCGCCTACCAATGGCCGGAGTTCGACGAGAAGACCGCGTCGTCGCTCTGTTACACGTCGGGCACGACGGGCAATCCCAAGGGCGTGCTCTATTCGCATCGCTCGTCGATCCTGCACGCCTATGGCAGCGCATTGCCCGACACGCTCAATGTCTCGGCGCGTTCCGTGGTGCTGCCCGTGGTGCCGATGTTCCACGTCAACGCCTGGGGCTTGCCCTATAGCGGCTGCATGGTCGGCGCCAAGCTGGTGTTCCCCGGCGCGGCGCTCGACGGCGCGAGCCTCTACGAGCTCTACGAGAGCGAGAAGGTCACGCACACCGCGGGCGTGCCGACCATCTGGCTCGGCCTGCTCAACCACATGCAGTCCAAGGGCCTGAAGCTCTCGACCCTGAAATACGCCGTAGTCGGCGGCTCGGCCGCGCCGCCGGCGATGATCGAGACCTTCCAGCGCGAGTTCGGCGTCGAGGTGCTGCACGCCTGGGGCATGACCGAGATGAGCCCGCTGGGCACGGTCAACAACCTCAAGCACCGGCAGCTCGCGTTGCCCGCCGATCAGCAGCTGCAGGTGCGCCTGAAGCAGGGCCGCGCCGTGTTCGGCGTCGACATGAAGATCGTCGACGACAAGGGCCACGACTTGCCGCGCGACGGCAAGGCGTTCGGCGACCTGCTGGTGCGTGGGCCGTGGATCGTCGGCCGCTACTTCCGCGACGAGGGCGGCAATCCGCTGCGCGAGGGCGGCTGGTTCCCCACCGGCGACGTCGCCACCATCGATCCCGACGGCTTCATGCAGATCACCGACCGCTCCAAGGACGTGATCAAGTCCGGCGGCGAGTGGATCTCCTCGATCGATCTCGAGAACGCCGCCATGGCGCATCCCGGCGTCGCCGAGGCGGCGGTGATCGGCGTGTTCCATCCGAAGTGGGACGAGCGGCCGCTGATGATCGTCGTGCCGCGCCCGGGCGCGAACCTCACGCGCGAGACGGTGCTCGACTTCCTCAAGGACAAGATCGCGAAATGGTGGATGCCCGACGACGTGCAGTTCGTCGAAGCCATCCCGCACACCGCCACCGGCAAGATCCTGAAGACCAAGCTGCGCGAGGACTTCAAGAGCTACAAGCTGCCGACTGCCTGAGCTCTGTCATCCCGAGCGCAGCGAGGGATCCAGGCTGTCACTAGATCCCTCGCTGCGCTCGGGATGACAGCGGTGTTCAGCGCCGCACGCCGATGGCGATGATACGGCGGCCGTACCGCGTGATGCTGCCATCGGGTTCAGCCACGCGCGCGAGCTCCGCCGCGATGGCTTCGCGCGCCGCCGGCCGCAGCGCTTCGGGCAGATGGCCCAGAAGGTTGCCGAACGAGCTGGCCTCGGAATAGCGGATCGCTGCCGCGGGCGAGGCGAAGTTCTGGGTGAAGTCGTGAACGTCGATCCGCGGCGCGTCGAAACCCGCGTCGATGTACAGCTGGCGCATCTCGGGTTCTTCGACAGGATGCGTCAGCGCGTCGGGCCGATGATATTGATTGAACGGCGGCGCCGTCAGCACTTTCGCCACCGCCGTCCGCATCGGTGATTGCCCGTCCCTGCCCGCTCCGCTGATGCCCAATCGCCCACCCGCGCGGAGCACGCGCGCGAACTCGCGCATCGGGCCGGCCTTTTCCGGCAGCCAGTGGAACACCGCGTTGAGACAGACGACGTCGAAGCTACCCGACTCGATCGACGACAGGTCGTAGGCATTGCCGACCGCGAAGCTGAGGTTGGCGCGCGCTTTCTGCTGCGCCAGCTCGATGCGCAGCGGCAGCGGGTCCACGCCCAGCACGCGGCCTGCGGAGCCGACGATGCCGGCGATGTGGGCGGCGAGCAGACCGGTGCCACAGCCGACATCCAGCACGCGTTCGCCCGTCGTGATGGCGAGCGCCTTCGCCAGGCGCTGGCCCGAGGCGAACTGGCGATCGGCGCTGACCTGCTCATAGTCGCGGGCGAGCGCGTCGCTGTCCTGGGTCATCGATGGAGCGGTGCTGGCCATAGGCGGTTCCTGACTCAAACGCGGTCGAGGCGCATTTCGACCGATGGCTCGATCCTACCCGTCGCCAGACAGGGGCGCTCGGTCCGGCCGGTCTCGACGAAACCCAGCTTCGCGAGCACGCGGCCGGACGCAGGGTTGCCCGCAAAGTAGCCGGCGGTGATCGATGTCAATCCGGCGACCTTGAAGCCGTAATCGACGATCGCTCGAGTCGCTTCGGTCGCGAAACCCAGTCCCCACTGCGTCGGCGCGAGGTAGTAACCCAGCTCGGCCACCTCGTTCTGATCCGTGGGCGAGAGGCCGGCTGATCCCACCAGTTGCCCGGAGGTTCGCAGCGTTAGCGCCCAGACGAGTTCGTGCGGCACGATCTCGTCGATGAAGAAGCGCCCGTCAACCTCGCCATAGGGATGGGGGATGCGTGCCAGATACCGCGAAACCCGCAGGTCGCCGACGATGTCGACGATCGCGGGAATATCGCTCGCCTGCGGCCGGCGCAGCACCAATCGCTCGGTCGTCAAAACGGGTCGCTGCTCGGTGTTCTGCATCCCTTCCCTACTCGCTGGCCCCGGCGCTATGGTGGCACCGAGCGAGGAGAAT
>JAFAZJ010000046.1 GCA_019239835.1 Alphaproteobacteria bacterium
TCCGCGCCTGCGTGTCACCGATCTCGAGCGCAAACTGGGCACGCGTTACACCATCGACACGGTGCGCGCACTGCGCCGGCGCCATCCGCATGCGCGCTTCGTGTGGCTGATGGGCGCCGACAACCTCCGGCAATTGCCGCGTTGGAAGGATTGGGCCGCATTGGTCGAGTCGATCCCCATCGCCGTCATCGACCGGCCGGGCTTCGCGCCGGCAGCGCTTTCCGGTGCGCCGGCGCACCGATATGCTGGGGCAAGACTCTCGCCCGCCGCGGCGCGTTCGCTGGCCGATCGCGCCGCGCCGGCCTGGACTTTTCTCTACACGCGCCTGAACCCGCTTTCGGCCACGGCGTTACGCAACCATCAGATTTGACCGGGAGATCGCCATTCCAACCCGTTCCAAGCCTGCCAAGGCCCAGTCGACCGCGCTGAAGGATCTGATCGTCGCGTCGCTCGACGACGACAAGGCGGAGAACATCGTGGCGCTGGAGATCGCCGGCAAGACGGCGATGGCCGACTGGATGGTGATCGCCAGCGGCCGCTCGACGCGTCAGGTCTCGGCCATGGCCGATCACCTGCTCGAGAAGCTGAAGGAGGCCGGCCATCGCGGCGTGTCGAGCGAGGGCAAGTCGGTGGGCGACTGGGTCCTGGTCGACGCCGGCGACGTGATCGCGCATGTCTTCCGGCCGGAGATCCGCGAACTCTACCAGCTCGAGCGCATGTGGTCGTTCCCCGATGACGACAGCGAGGCCAAGCCGAAGCGCAAGCGCAAGAAGGCGGCACCCGCCGAAGACGCCGCCTGATCCGCCTGACCATCGCCGCCATCGGCCGGGCGCGTGCCGGCCCGGAACGCGATCTCTACGAGCAATATGCGCGGCGCATCACCTGGCCACTCGGCCTGCGCGAGGTCGAAGAAAAACGCCGTCTTTCACCAGCCGAGCTGATGACACGCGAAGGCGAGCTGCTGCGCGCCGCCTGCCCGCAGGGCGCAACGCTGGTGGCCCTCGACCGGCGTGGCAAAGTCCTCGACAGCGCAAGCTTCGCCAAGCGCCTGGGCACATGGCGTGACGACGGCGTGGCCGACCTCGCCTTCCTGATCGGCGGTGCCGATGGCCACACGGAGTCGCTGCTGAAGGATTGCGCGCTCAGCCTGTCCTTCGGCGCGATGACCTGGCCGCATCTGCTGGCACGCGCCATGCTGGCCGAGCAGATCTACCGCGCGCAGCAGATCCTCGCCAGCCACCCCTACCACCGCGAATGATCGTCGGAGCCCGAGCATGACCACCGTCACCCGCGCCATCCTGGTCACCGGCGCCTCATCGGGCATCGGCGCCGCGACCTGCGCCGCGCTGGCCGCGTCGGGCGTCGGCGTCGCCATCCACGCGCGCAAGAACCTGGACGGTGCACAGCGCATCGCGCAGTCGGTGGAGAAGGCAGGCGGTGTGCCGATGATCGTGCAGTGTGATCTTGCCGAAGCCAACGCCGCGACACAGCTCGTCGAGGCCGTCGCCAAGCAATTTGGTCGACTGGATGTTCTGGTCAGCAACGCCGGCTTCGCCGACCGCCGGCCGATCGGCGAGATCGACCGCCCGGGCTACGACGCCTCGATCGCCAGCATGCAGAACGCATTCTTCGATCTGCTGGGCGCCGCGCGGCCGTGGCTGGAGAAGGCGACCAACGGCCGCGTGGTGGCCGTGTCGTCCTTCGTCGCGCACGCGATGGGTCGCGGCCTGCCGGTGTTTCCCGCGACGGCCGCGGCCAAGGCCGGCATCGAGGCCATGGCGCGCGCCTTCGCGGTGCAGATCGCGCCCTATGGCGTGACGGTGAATTCAGTGGCGCCAGGTTTCGTCGAGAAAGACCCCGGCGCGCACTCCGCGCTCACGCCCGGCCGGCGCACCGAGCTGGAGCGCATGATCCCGGCTGGCCGGTTCGGCCAGCCCGCGGATATCGCCGCCGCCATCGCTTTCCTCTGCTCACCTGCCGCGGCCTACATCACCGGGCAGACGATCCATGTCGATGGCGGCGTGACGCTGTAACGATCAGCCGGTCGGCTTCTGGCCCTTCTTGTAGGCGTCGATTGCCGCCTTCAGCATGCGGTGCTCCTGGCAGCCGAAGGTGCAGAACGAGTCGAGCCGCTTGAGCAGGACTTCGGCGTTAGCGACGTCGTCGAGCATGAGATAGGCCTCGCCCATGTACTCATGCGCGCCGAGATGCTTGGGGTCGATCTCCATCGCCCTCTGGTAGTGCGCCAGCGAGGCGCGCGGGTTGCCTCCCTTGCGCGTGGCGTAACCCAGCAGGTTCCAGGCCTCCGGGTTGCGCGGCTCAGTCTGCGTCACCTTGTTCAGCGAGGCGATGGCGCTGGGCCAGTCCTTGCGGTCGATCGCCGCCTTCGCCGCGGCGAAATCAGGATTGGCCGGCTTGGCGGCCGCACGCGGTGCGGGGTCGCTGCTGCCGCCGCCACCGGCGGCCAAAGCCGGCGTGACCGGCAATGCAATGGCGGCCGCCATCGCGGCGGCACAGGCGAAGCGAAGCGTCGGATGCATAATCCCCTCCGTGTTTGGGCGTTGCCACCATAGTACCCCTGATCCGTGACGTTTGTTCCCCAGGGCACAGCCGGTCACACGAGTTCGTGACGGCGGTCAGGTTTCGGCCAGCAGGGCGGCCTCCTTGACGACATGCACGCGCAGCCGCTCCTCGCGGCCACGCACTTCGACCTCGTGGCGCTCGCCGACGTCGGGCTTCACGCCGGCCAGGTCGAGCAGGTCCTGTGACACCACCAGCTGGGCGGTGAACTCCTTGCTCTGCGCTTCCAGGCGCGCGGCGGTGTTCACCGTGTCGCCGATCGCGGTCAGGCTGGTGGCGCGACCATGGCCGAGATCGCCGACAATAGCCGGTCCCGCGTGGATGCCGATGCCGATGCGCAGCGGCTGGTCGATCTCGCCGGTCAGCGATTCGTTGAAATCCTCGATCGCGAGCCCGATGCGGCGCGCGGCGTCGAGCGATTGGCGCGCGGCTCTCGCACCATCGACGTCGAGACCGAACAGCGCCATCACGCCATCGCCGATGAACTTGTCGACGCGGCCACCGGCATCCTCGATCGCCTGGCCGACGGCGCGGAAATAGCGGTTGAGGATAAACACCACGTCATAGGGCAGCCGCTTCTCGGAAAACGCCGTGAAGCCGCGCAGATCGACGAACATCACGGCGATCATGCGCTCGCCGCCCAGCGACAGCTTGGTGCCGGAATAGGCATCGGACGGCTGCGCGCCGGCCGGCAGCAGCGGTGCGACGCGATACTCGCCGGGCGGCGGCCTGAGCTGGCAGGCCAGTCGCACATTGGCCGGCGCGCCGAAACGCGACAGCACGCGCTGCTCGGCTTGATCGGGCGGCGGCAGCTTCGCGGCATCGGGGCCAACAATGCGCACGCGGCAGGTCGAGCAGCGACCGCGACCGCCGCACACCGAGGCATGCGGAATACCGTTCAGCCGGCTGATGTCGAGCACGCTGAGACCGGGTTGCGCCACGACGCTGCGGCCGCTGGCGTAGGTCAGGCGCACCTCGCCGGCACGACGCGCCACCCATGTCCTGACCCGGCGCGCGCCCAACACGCCGATCAGCAACACGGCGCCGGCGATCTGCAGGCCGTCGGACAGCGCGTAGATACGCTCGACCTCCTCACGCGTCGGCGGATTGGTCGTGCTGACGGCCGCCCGGAACCGATCGGGGTCCTGGCGCAGCTCGAAGACCTTGCCGATACCGACACCGACGCCGGCCAAGGCCAAGGCCGGCACCACCAACGTCGCGCCGTAGAGCCACGGCAGTGCCCTGAGATACCAGGGCTTGAGCCGCCAATAGAAATGCAGGCCGATGCAGCCATGGACCCATACGACCAGCAGGAATCCGATCTGCCGCGCCGCCGCCCAACCGCTGTCGGTCATCGACAGCAGCACCCATAGATAGTTGGTGTTGACGTCGTAAAGCTCGTAGGCGATGCGCGTACCGACGATGTGGATCATGCCCAGGGGCACCACCGAGAGGCCGAGCCCGAGCTGCGTCCATTCCCAACGCGTCAGCCTGAGCGAGCGGCGACGGAACAGCGCCCACAAGGTCAGCGCGATATGCGTGAGGAAGGCGCCGTACAGCAGAATAGTGCCCGGCAGGCTGCGCCAGATCGCGGCGGCAACGCTCACAACCGCGTCGGCCACCGGCACCGAAGCCAGCACCACCGCATGGTTGACCAGGTGAAGCGTCGCATAGACGAACAGCACCATGCCCGACCACAGGCGCAGGCGGGCAACCATGATCGGCGCTACGTCCGCACGATCGCCAGCACCGCCTCTGGCGGCCGGCCGATCGCCGCCTTGCCGTCGGAGACGACCACCGGCCGCTGCAGCAGGATCGGATGCCTGGCGATCAGCTCGATCGCGTCCTTGCGCGTCAGCGCCGCGGCTTTCTTGCCCGAGGCCTTGAACTCCGCCTCGCCGTCGCGCACCAGCACGCGCGGCTCGACGCCGAGCTGGTCGAGCAGGGTCTCGATCTCCTTCTTCGACGGCGGCTCCTTGAGATACTCGCGCACGACCGGCTCGACGCCTTTTTCGCGCAACAGCGCCAGGGTCTCGCGCGACTTGCCGCAGCGCGGGTTGTGCCAGATCGTGACCACCCTGCCCTTTGCCATGTCGCGCTCCTTCAGTTGCACTTGTACTGCCACGGCGTCTCGTTGCCGTTGGCGGTGAAGCGGCCGTCCTGGACCGAATAGACGCCGTCGGGTCCGCGGTTCCACAGCGCGCGGACACGATCGGGCCGGTCGCGCATCAAGGCAAAGGTGCGGATCTGGCCACCGAGCGACTGGAAGTCGACCACCATGGTCAGCGAGCCGTCGGCATTGATCGTGGCGCCGGTGATCTCATTGCTGTCGTTGCGGCTCGTATCGCCGTAGTCGCGTTCGGTCATCGCCTTGCCACCCGGCCGCACCACGTAGCGGATATGGATGTGGTTGCCGCCGGGCGGTCGGCCGCAATCGAGCGACCAGGTGCCGATCAAGCCCCATTTCTGCAGGGCCTCGACGACCGGCGCGGTCTGCGACAACTGGGCGAGAGCCGGCCCGAGCCCGAGGGCCAGACACGCAACGACGGCAACCATCCGGATCATCGACATCGGCTCACTCCTGCAGGGCGTCCTCATCCTTGGCGTCGATCACGCGGCGCGCAAGGCCCAGTGCGAAACCGGCGCGGCCCATCGCGGCGAGGTGCTTGTCGCGCCGCTCGCGCCTGATGGCCGGATCGGCGAACGGCCCTAGCCGACGTCGCCGCGCCAGCGCCACCGCGGCGGTGAATTCACCGTCGCCATCGGTCTCGTCACGCAGGCTGGCGAGAGCGTGATCGACATCGTCGCGCCCGACGCGCGCCAGCGCGAGCTTCTCGCGGATGCGCCGTTGCGAGGTCCCGCGGCGGCTGAGCGAATCGGCCTTGTGCTCGGCGAACCGCCGATCGTTCAGGATGCCGGCCTTCACGTACTTCGCGACGATGCCATCGATCACCGCCTCGGCATCGTCGACGACAGGCGCCTCGGCATAGCGCGCCTTGCGCACGCGGCGCATCAGCACCTCGCGCAACCGGCCGGCCGAGCTGGCGTAGCGGTCGATGTAGGACGCGGCGATGTTTTCCAGCCGCTTCGCCGTGATCGGCTTGACGATCACGGCCGATAGCCGAAGGCGCGCGGCCCCGTCTTGCGCATCGGTGCGGCAAGATTGGCGAACTCGCACAGCAGGCGGCGCGTGTCGCGCGGATCGATGATCTCCTCGACGCCGAAGGCCTCGGCGGTTCGGAAGGGCGAGCGCACCTTGTTCAGTCGGCCGAGGATCTCGGCCAGGTGCGCCTCGCGGTCGGGCGCCGCCTCGAGCTCGGCGCGATAGGCGGCTTCGATGCCGCCCTCGACCGGCAGCGAGCCCCAGTCGCCCGACGGCCAGGCGTAGCGGAAATTGTAGTGGCCCCAGTTCTGGTGCGCGGCGCCGGCGACGCCGAAGGCCTTGCGGATCAGGATCGAGCACCACGGCCCCTTGGCCTGATAGATCGCCGTCATCGCCCGCGCGCCGTGGCGAATGGTGGCCGCGGTCTCGGCGGCAACGCCGATCACGAAGCCCGGGCAATCGACGAAATGCACGACGGGCAGGTGGAAGGTCTCGGCGAGGTCGACGAAGCGCGTCACCTTGTGCGCGGTGTCGGCGGTCCAGCCCGCGGCGTAGAAATACGGATCGCCGCCCAGCACCACCACCGGCCAGCCATCGATGCGCGCCAGGCCGGTGATCATCGAGCGGCCGTAGAGCTTGCCGATCTCAAAGAAGCTGTCCTTGTCGACGCACGAGCGGATGATCGCGCGCATCTGGTAGACCTTGCGCCGATCGCGCGGCACGAGATCGATCAGCTTCGGATCGGCGCGATTGGGATCGTCGGTGATCGGCCCGCGCGCGGCGAGCCCGTCGATCGACGAGGGCAGATAAGAGAGGAACTGGCGCGTGCGCGCGAAGGCCTCGTCCTCGCTCCCGACCTCGTCGTCGACGGAGCCGTTGCGGCAATGGATGTCCGTGCCGCCCAGCTCCTCCTTGGTCACCGGCTCACCGAGACGAGCGACCACCGGCGGACCGGCGGCGAACATTTGCGAGATGCCCTTCACCATCAGCGAGTAGTGGCTGGTGACAAGGCGCGCGGCACCGAGGCCGGCAACGGAGCCGAGACCGAGCGCGACGACGGGCACTTTCGAGAGGTTGTCGCACACTTCTTCCCAGCCGGGATTGCGCGGCACGTAGGTGCGACCGGTGTCCTCATAGGATTTCACCGATCCGCCGCCGCCGGTGCCATCGACCAGGCGCACGATGGGAATGCCGAGCTCGCCCGCCATCCGCTCGGCGATCACCTGCTTCTCGTGGATCGCCGCATCGGCGGCGCCACCACGCACCGTGAAGTCGTCGCCGCCGACCGCGACCGGGCGACCATCGATGCGGCCGCGGCCGCAGACGAAGTTCGAGGGCTGGAAATCGAGCAGCTCGCCGTTCTCGTCGTACTGCGCCTTGCCGCCCAGCGCGCCGATCTCGTGGAAGCTGCCGGGATCGAGCAATCTGTCGATACGCTCCCGTACCGTGAGCTTCCCACCGTCATGCTGGCGCTTGATCTTGTCGGGCCCGCCCATGCGCTGGCCCATCGCCTCGCGACGCCGCAGCTCGTCGATCTCGGGTTGCCAGCTCATGGCACGTCTCTCCTAGCCCAAGGGAAAACCGACCATCGCCTCGAGCTCGGCAATGGCGATTGCGGGATCGCCGACCTTGATGGTGCGCATGCCCAT
Organism: Alphaproteobacteria bacterium; assembly: GCA_019239835.1. Classification (GTDB taxonomy): domain Bacteria; phylum Pseudomonadota; class Alphaproteobacteria; order Reyranellales; family Reyranellaceae; genus JAFAZJ01. Next base: position 7,333 of record JAFAZJ010000046.1, read on the forward strand.
GGCGCGCGCCGGCTTCAGGTTGACGCCGAGGTCGTCGAGGTAGATGCAGGCCTCAGGTGCGACTCCGAGCAGTTCGCAAGTGTGGCGATAGATGCGGGGATCCGGCTTGCGCATGCCCAGCCTGCTCGACTCCACCACGTGCTCGAACATTCCCATGATCTCAGCGACCTGACGCGCGCGCTCCTGCGAGGCGGCCATGCCGGGGCCATCACCCGCCTTCATGTTGTTGGTAATGCATGCGACCCGGTGACGCGCGCGCACCCGTTTCAGCGCCTCGACCATCGCCGGGCGAATCTCGCCGCTGATCGAATCGAGCACACGGCGGCCGCTCAGGCTCTGGCCGGCGGCCTGCGCTTCGGCCTCGAAGGCCAGGACGAACTGGTCCCGGCTGATTTCACTTCTTTCCATCCGCGCCCAGGCATTGGCGTCGGGGTTGCGGGCATTCAGGCCACGGATGAAATTTTCGGGAAGGCCGATCTCGCGCTCATAGCGCGCGAAGGCGTCGAACGGTGACTCCAGGATTACGCCACCAAAATCCCACAACACCGCATCGATCTTTTCCGGCATTCACTGATCCCCATTCCCGAATGACTGACGTGACGAATGCTGAAGCCCGGTGGCCTTGATCCGAACACAAACCCCGCCTAGATGGCGCGGATCGTCGATACCCCGCCGTCCTGACGCGCTGCGGTGGGCAGCGTATCGCCGCGCGCAACAAGGCGCGAGCGACACGACGGACGTTCCGCCGCGTCCTTCCGATCTGCAGACGGCATCTGGCCGCTGGAGAGTCCAGCCCGGGAATCCGCGATTCCGGGGCCGTGCATCTGTTTTTGGAGATATCCCCGATCATGTCGATCCACGCCGCCCCCGAGATGCCTGACGCGCCGCGCATCGATGGCCGCAACCTCAGGGCCGAGAGCACCCGCCGCAAGATCATCGTCGGGGCCCGCGCACTGGTCGAGGAACAGGCCCGCCTGCCCAAGGTGGCCGACGTCGCGCGTCGGTCGGATGTCTCGGTGCGCTCGGTGTTCCAGCACTACCAGGACGTCGAGACGCTGTTCGTCGCCGTGGTCGACGCGATCTCCGACGACCTCAAGAGCGCGCAGCACGACATCGACGACAGCGGCTCGCTGGAAGAGCGCGTGCAGCGACTGACTGAACAGCAGAGCCAGTTCTACGAGCGGCTGATGCCGGCTGTGCTCGCCGGCCGCCAACTCAATCCGCCGCCGCCGGCCCTGGTCGAGCGCAGCGAAGGCCGTCGGGCCGCGCTGGGCCGGCAGCTGGAAACTATTTTCCATGCCGAATTAGCTTCACTGACGAGCGCCGCGCGGGCTGAAACCGTCGAGCAACTGCAGGCCGTGGCCGGCTGGGATTGCTGGATCGGGCTGCGCCGCCGCCAAGGTATGGAGCTTGACCGGGCAACAACCACAATGGGTCGATTAATCCTTGCTGTTCTATGGTCAGCAACAAATAACGTTGGATTGATGGTCAGTTAACACTCCGCATGAACGGAGGAGGATAACGTAGGCCGATATTGCAGTTAAAATTTATATTTAAGGCGTACTATGAGCAGCAGCTATTGGATGGTTGATGATCCCGCCATCCGGCTTGATCGGGCAATCCTGGCCGATCCCAAGCCGGTACAAGTTGCCAAGGTCGATGGCCGCACGTTGCGGTCCGAGCGGACCCGCGAACGGATCGTGGGCGCCGCGCTCGACCTGATCCGCGAGGGCGAGGCACAGCCCCGCACGGCGGTGATCGCTGATCGCGCCGGTGTGTCGGTGCGCTCGATTTTCCAGCATTTCGCCGATACCGAAGCGCTGTTCATTGCCGTCGCCGACCGGGTCGTACGCGATGTCCTGAAGCTGGCCCGGGCGATCCCCGAATCGGCCTCGCTTGAGGATCGCGTCGCCGCCCTGCTCGAGCAACGCGCCGAGATCTGCGAGACCCTGATGCCGCTGCTGCGGTCGGCCGCGATCCACCAGTCGGGGTCGGCCTCGCTGGCCGAGCGCGCCCGCGCCGGCCGCATGTACGCCCGCTTCCGCTCCGAGCAGGTGCTGCGACCCGAGCTCGATCGCCTGCCTCCGGCGGTGCGCCAGGAGACCCTGGATGCGATTACGGCGGCGATGGACTGGGAGACCTGGGCCAATCTGCGCCTGCAGTACGGCCTTGAGGCACGCGGCGCCACCTCGGTAATGCGTCGCATGCTGGTCTCGATCCTGGGCCACGCACTGGCCGAGGCAGGCTCGACGCGGGCCGCCGAGTAGACCGAAATAGAGTATCGCGACCTTACACAACTTGCCTCCTTCCCGGCCGCCAGCTAGGGACTGGGGATGCTTGTATGGCTTCGCGCGGTGCTGCACTGGATCTTGCTCGCCGCTGGGATCCTCACCGGACTCACGATCGGTATCCTCGCCCTGCGCTCCATGGTGTGGGCGGTGGCTTTCGCCGTGGTCGGTGCGCTGATCGCGGCGATCTTCCTGAACACGCGGTCCGTGCGTAACGCCGCTGTCACATTCATCACTATCTTCATCTGTCTGCTAGTGGGCGAAGGCGTGATCGCCTACAGCAACCGTCCCGCGCCCCCACCTGCCAATGGCGGACCGCCGACGCCGGTCGCGAGCGAACTCCCGACCTTCGACCCGCAACCGCTCTTCGTTGCGGACCCGGCACTGGGCTGGAAGTTGCGACCGGCCTCCGTCATCCACGCCGTCCGGGCGCGCGGCGAGCACATCATCTACGACGCCACATACACCATCGATCCGCGTGGGCAGCGCGTGACGCCCGACAGCAATCCCGACGGCGAAACGGTGCTGTTCATGGGCGATTCGTTCATGTTCGGCGACGGCCTGCCCGACACGGACACGGTGCCGCAACGTTTCGCGGTCAAGACCGGCCGCCGTTTCAATGTCGTCAATCTCGGCGTTTCGGCCTATGGGCCACATCAGGTCCTGCGGCAGATCGAAGAGGGCGTGGTCGACCGGGCGATCGCCGGCAAGGGCAAGGTTCGGGCTGTCTTCCTCTACTTCAACGACGATCAGCTGCCGCGTGCCGCCGGTGACAAGAACCAGGAATGGTGGTGGAAGGTCGCGCCGCAATACGAGCGCACCGACGACGGCGTGCGCCTGATCGGCACGGCCGCCGAGGTCTGGGACCGACGTGGGTCCATCGAGCGGGCCGTCTCCGAGGCGGTGCGGAGCTCGGTGATCGCCCCGCACGTCAGGCGCATCGTGCGGGTCTACCCGCAATTGATGTTGTCGGAAGCTCTGGTGAAGCGGATCCGGCAGCACGTGCGCGAGCGCTACGGCGCCGAGCTGGTGGTGATCTACTGGAGCAAGGACCCATCGCGATTCTATCCGACGACCATCTCCTGGATGATCGAGCGGACCGGCGCGCAGCTGATGTTCATCCCCGATGTCATGCCGGCCGCCGGCCTGGCCCTGGAAAATGCCCTGATCCCCGAGGACGGCCATCCCAATGGGCGGCTCAACGACGCAATCGCCGCCGCGCTGGCCACGCGCTATATCCACTAGCCGGTGTATGATATCGCCCGGCGCCTGCAGGTAAGACGGAGACCGGTCAGGATGGCGGCACGCCATGGCTTGCACGAAGATCTGACGCGCGAAGAAGAGGTCAAGGGCAGCTCGAACCGATCGTTTGGGCTGGTGTTTACCGGCTTCTTCGCCGTCGTCGCCGGTCTTTCGGCATGGCATCACGGCTGGGCCTGGCCTTGGGCAAGCGGCCTGATGGTCATTTTCCTCGGCTTGTCGCTCTTCGCCGCCGATATCCTGGCGCCGCTTAACCGCGCCTGGACCAAGCTTGGCCTGCTGCTGGGCAAGATTGTCGCGCCCATCGTGCTGGGCCTGCTGTTCTTCCTGTCGATCGTGCCCATCGGACTGATCATGCGGGCGCGCGGCAAGGACCTGCTGCGGATGAAGTTCGACCGGTCCGCGCGCAGTTACTGGATCGAGCGCAATCCGCCGGGCCCGCCGCCCGAGACGATGCGCAAGCAGTTCTGAGGGGAATGCCGTCGATGTGGTTTCTGAGAGAGATCTGGGACTTCCTGAAGGTCCGCAAGAAGTTCTGGCTGCTGCCGATCCTGGTGATGATGGTGCTACTGGGCGGCCTGCTGGTGCTGACCAAGGGCAGCGCGATCGCGCCCTTCATCTACACGATCTTCTGAAGCCGATGCGTATCCTGGGCCTCTCCGCCTTCTATCACGACAGCGCCGCGGCGCTGGTCGTCGACGGCGCGCTCGTGGCCGCGGCCCAGGAGGAACGCTTCACGCGCAAGAAGCACGACGCGCGCTTCCCGGAGCATGCCGTCGCTTACTGCCTCGAGCATGCCGGCCTGAAGCTTGCCGACATCGACCACGTCGCCTTCTACGACAAGCCATTCCTGAAGTTCGAACGGCTGCTGGAAACCTATCTGGCCTTCGCGCCCCGCGGCTTCCGCTCCTTCAGCATGGCGATGCCGCTGTGGCTGCGCGAGAAGCTGTTCCAGAAGACCCTGCTGCGCGACGAGCTGCAGAAGCACGCGCCGGACTTCGACTGGCACAACAAGCTGCTGTTCGGCGAGCATCATCAGAGCCACGCGGCCTCGGCCTTCTTCCCCTCGCCCTTCGAGGAAGCCGCGGTGCTCACCATGGACGGCGTCGGCGAATGGGCCACCACGTCGCTGGCGCACGGCAAGGGTCACGACCTGGAGATGCTGCGTGAGCTGCACTTCCCGCATTCGATCGGCCTGCTCTACTCGGCCTTCACCTACTACACCGGTTTCAAGGTGAATTCCGGCGAGTACAAGGTGATGGGGCTCGCACCCTACGGCGAGCCGATTTTCGCCAAGACCATCCTCGACAACCTGGTCGACCTGAAGGAGGACGGCACCTTCCGTCTCGACCAGTCGTATTTCGACTACTGTACCGGCCTGCGCATGACGAACGCGAAGTTCGACGCGCTGTTCGGCGGCCCACCGCGCACACCCGAGAAGCTGCTGACCCAGCGCGAGATGGATCTCGCCGCCTCGGTGCAGGCGGTGACCGAGGAGATCGTGCTGCGCCTGGCGCGCTCGGTGCGCAACGAGACCGGGCTGAAGAACCTCTGCCTCGCAGGCGGCGTGGCGCTCAACTGCGTCGCCAACGGCAAGGTGCATCGCGAGGGCATTTTCGACCAGATCTGGGTGCAGCCGGCGGCGGGCGACGCCGGTGGCGCGGTGGGCGCTGCCTTCGCCGCCTATCATGGCTTTCACCGCCAGCCGCGCGCGCTCAATGGCAAGCTCGATGGCATGGCCGGCTCCTATCTCGGCCCGAGCTACGACGATGACGCGGCTGCACGCCTGAAGGCCGCCGGCGCCGTCGTCCACGAGCTCAGCTACGACGCACTGATCGACGCCACCGCCGAGGCACTGGCCGGCCAGAAGGCGGTGGGCTGGATGCACGGACGCATGGAGTTCGGCCCACGCGCTCTGGGCGGCCGCTCGATCCTGGGCGACGCGCGCTCGCCTGCGATGCAGAAGATGCTCAATCTCAAGGTGAAGTACCGCGAATCGTTCCGGCCCTTCGCGCCGGCGGTGCTGCGCGAGGATGTCGGCCGGTACTTCGAGTTCGAGGCCGACAGTCCCTACATGCTGATGGTGGCGCCGGTGCGCCCGGAGCGGCGTCGCGAAATGACCACGGATGAGCAGGCGCTGTTCGGCATCGACAAGCTCAACGTACCGCGCTCCGACATCCCGGCGGTAACGCACGTCGATTACTCCGCGCGTATCCAGACCGTGCACCGCGAGACCAACGCGGCCTATCACGACCTGATCGCGCGCTTCCGCGACAAGACCGGCTGCTCGGTGATCGTCAACACCAGCTTCAACGTGCGCGGCGAGCCGATCGTGTGCACGCCCGAGGACGCCTTCCGCTGCTTCATGGGCAGCGAGATCGAGGTGCTGGTGGTCGGCAATTGCCTGCTGCTGAAGGAAGAGCAGGATCCGGCGCTGAAGATCGACTACAAGGACGACTTCGAGCTCGACTGAATCAGGCGGTTCAGCGCGGCCTCCGTAGCCTGCACGTCACGCAGGGCGATCAGCCGGAACATATCCTCGCGATCCTCGTCGTCGATCGCCGTCGACGCCACCAGCTCGATGTTTCCGCTGCGGGGCTTCACGTTCACCTGCAACGTCGCGGCGGGGATAGACTGCACGTCGGCCGCACGCAGGAAACGGCGGCGCAGGATCAGCACGCGATGATCGGTGATGGCATATATGGTGCTGCGCGCGGCCCGGTCGTTCCACAGCGGCGCACCCATGAAGGCCAGCGCGATGCCGAGACACGGCAGCCCGTAGAAAACCGCGAGCGCCGGTGTGATCTGCGATCCGTCCGTCCAGCGCTGCTGTCCCATCGCGCCATCGACGATCGTAGACAAAGCGTAGACCATGAGCGGCAGGCCGAGCACGAAGCCGATCCATCCCATGATCCGCTTGAAGCGCACCGGGTCGGGCTGCTCCAGCCGCACAAGGACTTCATCCCGCGCCAACTGCTGGTCGACAGCCTCTCGGAGCCTCAGGGGTAGATCGGTGGCGATCAACAGTCGTCCACCGGGCGTGGGAAACGCTGGGCCAGATTGCGGAGCGAGGCCTCCGTCGCCCGGGCGTTGAGCAGCGCGTACCAGATGAAAAAATCCTTCTCGGTCGATTCCGAATCGAAACGCCGCTCATCGTCGAGGTTCAGGTCGCCGGCCGGCGTGCCGTCCTCGTAGGGATAGGCGCGCGGATTGAGCGCGCTGGCGTCGATCGAGCGGACCTGAAGACCATTCACTGACAGGACGCGCCGGTCGGTGATCGCGTAGCCGCGCGCGCTGGCGGCAGCGCGCATCAGGGTCGACGGCAGGAATATCAGCGAGAGACCGAGGACCAGCCCGACCGCGATGAACTCCAGGCTGTGCGGACTTCGCGGATCGGGCACGAAGTTGCGCGACGCGGCCCAGGCCAGCACGAACAGCGCCATACCCGTGAAGATGAAGCCGAGCATCCGGATTTGCCGCACCGACTTGCGCTTGTATTGGCGCGGGTCGGGTTGTTCGAGGCGCACGAGCCTCTCGCCCTCCGCCAGCTGACTATCGACGACGCTGCGCACGCGGAGCGGGACGTTGGTATCGATCATTTCGCAAAGCGTACCACGGACCGGGTTGCGTCTCGACGCCCCCATGGGCGCTCGCTACGGTCATCGAAAGCCACGGCGGATACATCGATGCGCGCGGTTCTGTGCGAGAGTTTGGGCGATCCCTCGGTCCTGAAGATCGTCGACATGCCGGCACCCACGGCCGCACCGGGCGAGGTGCTGGTGCGGGTGCGCGCCGCGGCGATGAACTTCCCCGACGTGCTGATGGTGGCCGGCGGTTACCAGCACAAACCCGCGCTGCCGTTCACGCCGGGCATGGAAGCCGCCGGCGAGATCCTTGCATTGGGCGATGGCGTGACGGGCTGGTCGGTCGGCGACCGGGTGATCTTCGGCAAGCGGCCGGGCGCCTTCGCCGAGCAGGTTGCCGTGCCCGTGAGCGGTCTTGCGATGAAAGTGCCGGAAGGCTGGTCGTTCGCCGAGGGCGCAGCGTTTCGTGTCGGTGCGCAGACCGCGTACCACGGCATCGTGCATCGCGCGGCGCTGAAGCGCGGCGAGACGTTGCTGGTGCACGGCGCTACGGGCGGCGTTGGGCTCGCCGCCGTGCAGCTCGGCAAGCATCTCGGCGCGACGGTGATCGCGACCGGTGGCGACGATGCCAAGCTCGAGATCGTGCGCAGCTATGGCGGCGCCGATCACGTCGTGAACTATCGCACCGGCGATTTCGTCGCCGCGGTGAAGGAGATCACCAAGGGACGTGGCGCCGACGTGATCTACGATCCGGTGGGCGGCGACGTGCTGGAGAAGTCGGTGCGCTGCGCGGCGTTCGGTGCACGGCTGGCGGTGATCGGCTTCACCTCGGGCGGGCCCTCGAAGCTGATGAGCAACCACATCCTGATCAAATGCCTCACCGTGCTGGGCGTACGCGCCGGCGAGGCGGCACGCTACGACCCGTCCTATGCCGAGGATTACAAGCTGACGATGCCCCGGCTCGCCGCCGAGGGCGTGATGCGCCCGCACATCTCGCATCGCCTGCCGATGGAGCGCGTCGCCGACGCCATGCACCTGCTGTTGGATCGCAAGGTTGTCGGCAAGGCCGTGCTGGAGTTTTGAACGACGTTACAACGGGAGCGGCGCATGAGCGGAAGACTGGCCGGCAAGGTCGCGATGATCACCGGGGCCGCCAGCGGCATCGGCAGGCGTACCGCCGAACGCTTCGTCGCCGAGGGCGCGAAGGTGCTGATGACCGACATCCAGGATGCCAAGGGGGAGGAAGTCGCGAAGGCGCTCGGCTCCAGCGCCGCCTATCGCCGCGTCGATGTCACTCGCGAGGAGGACGTCGCGTCCGCCGTGGCCGAGGCCGGCCGCCGCTTCGGCCCTCTCGACATCCTGCTGAGCAACGCCGGCATCCGCGGTCAGGGTGCGATCCCGATCGAGCAGCTCGACATGGCGGCATGGGATCGCGCGATGAACGTGCTGCTACGCTCCGTGGTCTACGGCGCCAAGCATGCCGCCGCCGTGATGAAGCCGCGGCGCAGCGGCAGCATCGTCAATCTCGCCAGTGCCGCCGGGCTGGTCGCCGGCGCCACGCCGCACGACTACTCGACCGCCAAGGGCGCCGTGGTGCATTTCACCAAAGGCCTGGCGCTGGAGCTGGGCGAGTTCGGCATCCGCGCCAATGCGGTGTGCCCGGGTTACACCATCACGCCGATGGTGCTCGAAGGCCTCGGCATCGGCGCCCAGGCGATCGAGGCCGAGCCGCAGAAGGTCGACGCCGCCTTCGCCGCAGTACATCCCATTCCGCGCGTCGGCCGGGTCGAGGACATCGCCGACGCCATCGTCTTTCTCGCCAGCGACGAGGCGCGCTTCGTCAACGGCCAGGCGATCGGCGTTGATGGCGGCCTGTCCGCCGGCGCGCATTGGAGCGGCCATCGCGGCAAGATGGCCGCCATCCGCACCACACTGGCAGCCGAGGGAACCTAGACGTCCGACGTATAAATCCGCGCCGCCTCGTCGAAGCTCACGACGGGCGCGCGGATCGTGCCATCCACCTGCTTCTGCCCGCGCATCGGGTCGATCGCCTCGATCACATGGCTCGGTGCGCCAGCGTCGAGGTCGCTGATCACGACATCGAAGGTAATGGCACGCTCGGTGCGCGGCACGAACCAATGCACGTTGTCGCGCTCGGCGCTCATGGTCGAGATGG
>JAFAZJ010000047.1 GCA_019239835.1 Alphaproteobacteria bacterium
GGTTCCCGCCGCCTTCTCCCACGCCCGTGCCACCTGGAACAGCGACGCCTCGTCGAAGTAACGGCCTACGAACTGGACCGACAGCGGCAGCCCGTTCGCGGACAGGCCCGCCATCATGGCGATCGCCGGGTGGCCGGTCACGTTGAACGGCACGCGCGCCTGGCGCGGGTAGGTGCGTTCGATATCGGCCGGATTGTCGATGCGGCAGGCCGGATCCATGGAGCTGGCGCACAGCAGCACGTCGACGTCGCGCAACGCCTCCTCGACACGGGCGATCATGCTAGTACGCAGGCGCTGCGCCTCGACGTAGTCGCCCGCCGCCATGAAGGCGCCCGCCAGCAGGCGGCGCCGCGCCAGCTGGCCGTAGTCGCCCGGCCGTTCGCGCAGCCACGGCGCATGGACGGCCCAGGCCTCGCTTTGCAGGATGATGCGGTTGACGTCGCGGAACGCGCCCAAAGCCGGCAGGGTGACGTCGCGCAAGTCAGCGCCTTCCTCCTGCAAACAGCGCGCGGCCTGCTCCAGCGCCGCCGTCACCGCCGGATCGGCCGGCTGGTCCGTCTCGTGGAAATGTCGCACGAATCCCACGCGCAGGCCGCGCACGCCGCGGTCGAGCCGCGCGGCATAGCGGCCGGGCACGCCTGCCGCGCTGCCCGGATCTAGCGGATCGTGGCCGGCGATGGCCTCCAGCATCAAGGCGTTGTCCGCCACCGTGCGCGTCATCGGCCCGACATGGTCGAGCGTGAAGGACAAGGGAAAGACGCCGCGCCGCGAGACCAGCCCGTAGGTCGGCTTCAGCCCGACGATGCCGCAGCAACTCGCCGGATTGCGCACGCTGCCGCCGGTGTCGGAGCCCAGCGCCATTGGAAAGAGACCGGCCGCGACGCCAGCGCCCGAGCCCGACGACGAGCCGCCCGGGTGATGATCGGGGTTCCACGGATTGCGCGCTGGTGGCCAAGGCAAATCGAAGCTTGGCCCTCCGATGGCGAATTCGTGGGTCGAGAGCTTACCCAGCACGATGGCGCCGGCCTGGCGTAGCTTGGCGACGCAGACCGCGTCCGCTTTGGCGATGTTGCCCCGCAGAATCTTCGAATGGCAGGTCGTCGGCAGGCCGGCGACGTCGATGATGTCCTTGATGCCGACCGGCACGCCGTGCAGCGGGCCGCGCGGACGGCCGGCCATGATCTCGGCCTCGGCCGCCCGCGCCGCAGCCAGCGCGGCCTCGCCATCGAGCTGGATGAAGACGTTGAGCCTGGGATCGAGCCGCCAGATGCGCTGCAGCAGCGCCTGCATCAGCTCGACGGGCGAGAGCGTCCGGGCGGCGATCGCGGCCGCCGCCTGCGCGGCCGACAGGAAATGCAGGTCGGTCACAGGCCGCTTCCGGCGCGCATCGGCGGCCATGGCTCGGCACGCGGATCGTCCAGCGGCTTCATGTTCGCCGCCGCCTCGGCGGCCTGTTTGGCCGCGGCGGCAAGATCATCGGGAAACTCCAACTGCGCCTTCTGTAGGCCGGCGCGACGCGCCAGTACGTCAATCTCCGTCTTGTCCATCGCTTCGCTCCTTGCTGCAAAAAAGCCAAGCACGCTTTGCACCGTTTCGTCCATTGGCGATCGACTTGGCAAACCTGACTCGCAGCTGGGTCTGTTGGGGCCGGCGGCCGGCTGTCGGCGTGCAGCTGGTCGGCCAACAGCACGAGGAGGCGCGCATGACGGCGCTCGCGCGCTGGCTGCTGGCGACAATCGAACCTGTGGTCGTCTGACGGCGGCCGATGCGGATGCCATCCACCTTCCCGGGGAGGATAGGGCGCTCGCATGTGGGCTTTGTTCCGTCGTCCCGACCAAGGTCCGAAGGGCCGCGTGGAACTGACGTGCTTCCAGGTTTTCATCCATCGCTGGATTGAGTCTGTTCCTGTCCTGCTCTGAAGGCAGATAGTGCGTGGCCGTCACGCGCGACCTACAGGCGCGCACTCGTCGCAAAGTCAGCAATTCCTTTCCAGTCCCCTGGTAAGTACATGTGAGGAAATTGGGACCGCATCTCCAGTCATCGCACTGATGAGAAAACTGCTATTGCACAACATGTCGCCGATCAAAGCAGACGCTGGTCATATCTTCAGTTGACTAAAGGTGCAGTGCACCTCAGCGCGATGTGCTTGGTGCTGCGGTTAGGCCTTACCGCTAAGGCTGACCAGCGCCGCGTCGATGCATCTGACGGCGCTATTTGTGCCTTGCGACAGCGAGGGTGCTTCCGGCGCTTGCGCACACGACCAGCAGGATGCCGAGCCACTGCCGGGCTTCCAGCGCTTCGCCGAGCACAAGGAAGCCCATGAGCGCGCCCGTGGCCGGTACGGCGCTGGCAAGCAGCCCATAGACCCTCTGCGGAAGCCAGCGCAGCGCAAGGATCTGCAGGAAGAAGGGAAACGCACTGGAGAGAATGGCGATCGCTAACCCGAGTGCCAGCCATTTTGGCTGAAGGAGCGTGCCGCCAACGCTTGCCCCGCCATAGGGGACGGCGAACAACGACGCCACCAGCATCCCCGCGGCCACGACACGACCGCTCCCCAAATTCGAGACGCGTTTTCCGAAGACGATATAGGTCGCCCAGCAGACCGCAGAGCAGAAGGCAAATCCGATACCGAGCAGGTCAAGCCGGCCCTCGCCGGAATCCTTGATCAGCAACATCGCCAGCCCGCCCACCATGCAGGCAACCCACAGCAGGTCCCGCCCGCGTCGTGAATGGTAGAGCACCAGGGCAAGCGGGCCGGTCACCTCGATTGCCATGCCAACGCCAACAGGAATGCGCGCATAGGCCTGATACGCCACGGAGTTCATGAGTCCGAGGGCGAGCCCATAGGCGACGATGTCGCGGATCCCCGTCCCATCGACGCGCAGCTGCCAGACTCGCGTGAGGAGGCCGAGAAGAAGGGCACTGAAGCCCAGGCGCAACGCAACAATGCCTTCAGGGCCGACCGCCGAAAACAGCGACTTCGACCACGCCGCACCGAAGCAGTTCGAGATCTGCGACGCGACAATCGCCAGTGCCGCCAACGCCGTGTGATTGAGATCGAGCCGGCTCACCGGCTACCGATCCCTGACATTTCGCACTGAGCTTTCATCGTATGCAGGAGATTTGCTGACACAGGGTAGATGTGACAACCCTTGTGTAACGAATCTTGCCGAGTGGAGTACACATGAAGACGGGATTTTGCCGCGCACTGATGGCTGGCCTCGTCGGCATCCTCATGACGGGCTCGGCAATGGCGCAGAAGAGCGGCGGCGTGCTGCGCGTCTATCACAACGACAACCCGCCGACTGCGTCGCTGCATGAGGAAGTGACGATCGCGACGCTGCAGCCGTTCATGGCGGTGTTCAACAACCTGGTCATCTACGACCAGACCGCCAAGCGCAATGCCGACGACACGATCGTGCCCGATCTCGCCGAGTCGTGGAGCTGGAGCGCGGACAACACCGTGCTCACCTTGAAGCTGCGCGACGGTGTGCGCTGGCACGACGGCAAGCCCTTCAGCAGCGCAGACGTGAAATGCACGTGGGACATGGTCACCGGCAAGCGCGAGAGCGGCTGGCGCAAGAACCCACGCAAGGAGTGGTACGCCAACCTCAAGGAGGTCACTGCCGACGGGCCGAACCAGGTGAGCTTCCATCTCGGCCGCCCGCAGCCCTCGTTCCTGAGTTTCCTCGCCGCCGGCTTCTCGGCTGTCTATCCCTGCCACGTGCCGGCGCGCGAGATGCGCAGCAAGCCGATCGGCACCGGCCCTTTCAAGGTCAAGGAGTTCAAGCCGAACCAGAGCATCTCGCTGGTGCGCAACCCCGATTACTGGAAGAAGGGCCGGCCGTATCTCGACGGCATCGAATGGACGATGATTCCCAATCGGGCCACACGCGTGCTCGCCTTCACCGCCGGCCAGTTCGACCTCACCTTCTCTCAGGACATCTCGGCC
>JAFAZJ010000058.1 GCA_019239835.1 Alphaproteobacteria bacterium
GCTCGTGGTGATCGACACCAACAAGGAGCAGATCGCGGTCAAGGAAGCCCAAAAGCGCGGCATCCCGATCGTCGCCATCCTCGACAGCAACTCCGATCCCGACGGCATCAACTATCCGGTGCCGGGCAACGATGACGCGATCCGCGCTATCTCGCTGTACTGCGACCTGATCTCCAGCGCGGTGCTCGACGGCATCCGCGAGGAAATCCGCGCCGCCGGTGGCGATCTGGGCGAGGCCACCGAGCCCAACGCCGAGGAACTGCCGGATATGGCTGGTGCCGAAGGCGCTGCCGAAGGTGGTGCTGGCGAAGAGGCCGCGCCGCCCGCCGAGTAAGCGGCGCCGCCCGACCGTTTGTTTGCTTCGGCCGGTCTCGCGACCGGCCGACCCGTATCATGGAGACCGCTATGGCTGAGATCACCGCTGCCCTGGTCAAGGAACTGCGCGAGAAGTCCGGCGCCGGCATGATGGATTGCAAGAAGGCGCTGACCGAGACCGGCGGCGACGTCGAGGGCGCCGTCGACTGGCTGCGCAAGAAAGGCCTGTCGGCCGCCGCCAAGAAGGCCGGCCGCGTCGCCGCGGAGGGCCTGGTCGGCGTCGTCTCGAGCGGCACCGAAGGCGCCGTGGTCGAGGTCAACGCTGAGACCGATTTCGTCGGTCGCAACGAGACCTTCCAGAAGTTCGTCGATCGCACCAGCAAGCTGGCGCTGACGGCCGATGGCGACATCGCCAAGATGTCCGCCGAGGTGCAGTCCGAGCTCACCCAGATGATCGCCACCATCGGCGAGAACATGTCGCTGCGCCGCGCCAAGAAGCTGAAGGTCGGCAAAGGCATCGTGGCGAGCTACGTGCACACCCCCGTGACGCCCACCCTTGGCAAGATCGGCGTGCTCGTCGCGCTGGAGTCGGCCGGCGACCCGGCGAAGCTTGCCGCCTTCGGCAAGCAGCTCGCCATGCATGTAGCGGCGACCAACCCGCAATCGGTGTCGGTCGCCGAGCTCGATCCGGCCTCGGTCGAGCGCGAGCGTTCGGTGCTGACCGAGCAGGCCGCCGGCTCGGGCAAGACGCCAGAGATCGTCGCCAAGATGGTCGAGGGTCGTCTGCGCAAGTTCTACCAGGACGTCGTGCTGCTCGAGCAGACCTTCGTCATCGACGGCGAGACCAAGGTCGCCAAGGCGGTCGACGCCGCCGGCAAGGACGCCGGCGCGCCGATCAAGGTGGCGGGCATCGCCCGCTTTCAACTCGGCGAGGGTATCGAGAAGAAGGAAAGCGACTTCGCTGCCGAGGTCGCCGCTCAGCTCAAGGCCTAGTTATCGCCACGGGATTTGCACACAAAATACCGTGCGCGGTGGGTTGGACGGTGTAATATCGGCCAGCCCCCGCGAGAGGCCAAAGTATGTCCACCAAGCCCCTCTATCGCCGCGTCCTGCTGAAGCTGTCCGGCGAAGGGCTGATGGGCGCGCGCGAGTACGGCCTCGATCCCAAGCAGCTTTCCGACATCGCCCAGGAGATCCGCACCGTCCACGACATGGGCGTACAGGTCTGCATCGTCATCGGTGGTGGCAACATCTTCCGTGGCATCTCGGGGGCGGCCGCCGGCATGGAGCGCGCCAGCGCCGACTACATGGGCATGCTGGCAACCGTGATTAACTCGCTGGCGATGCAGAATGCGCTGGAGAAGATCGGCCTGCACACCCGCGTGGTCTCCGCCATCCCGATGACCACGGTATGCGAGCCCTATATCCGCCGCCGCGCCGTGCGCCACATGGAGAAGGGCCGGGTGGTGATCTTCGCCGCCGGCACCGGCAACCCGTTCTTCACCACCGATACTGCCGCCGCTTTGCGCGCCGCCGAGATGGGCGCCGACGCGATGCTGAAGGCCACCCAGGTCGATGGCGTCTACTCCGCGGACCCGCGCAAGGATCCCAACGCCAAGCGCTACGAGCGGCTGACCTATCTCGATGTCCTATCTCAGGATCTGCAGGTGATGGACGCTTCGGCGATCTCACTGTCGCGCGAGAATGGCATTCCGATCATCGTTTTCGATCTTCACACGCAGGGCGCCTTCGCGCAGGTTATGCGCGGTGAAGGCACATTCACCATCATCACGGACGAGGTGTGACCATGGTTGCGCCAAACTTGAATGACTTCCAGAAGCGCATGGACGGTGCGCTCGACTCCCTGAAGAAGGAGTTCGCCGGTCTGCGCACAGGCCGCGCGTCGACCACCTTGCTCGACCCTGTCGTGGTCGAGGCCTATGGCCAGCGCATGCCGCTGAACCAGGTCGGCACGGTGAGCGCGCCCGAGCCGCGCATGCTGTCGGTGACAGTCTGGGACAAGGGCATGGTGGCCGCGGTGGCCAAGGCGATCCGCGAGGCCGGGCTGGGCCTGAACCCGCTGCCTGACGGCTCGCTGGTGCGCATCCCGATTCCCGAGCTCAACGAGGAGCGCCGCAAGGAGCTCACCAAGGTCGCGCACAAATATGCCGAGCAGGCCAAGGTCGCCGTGCGCAACGTGCGGCGCGACGGCATGGAAGTGCTAAAGAAGGCCGAAAAAGATCACCAGATCTCGCAGGACGAGCATCGCAAGCTGAACGACGATGTGCAGAAGATGACCGACAAGCACGTCAAGCTCGTCGACGACCAGCTGGCCGCCAAGGAGAAGGAGATCATGACGGTCTGACGGCTCGAGCCGACGACCGTCCGAGCCCCGCATGCTGCAGCACGCCACCGCGCCCGCCGAAACTGCCGCCATACCGCGCCACGTCGCCATCATCATGGATGGCAATGGCCGCTGGGCGAAGGCGCGTGGCCTGCCGCGCACCGCGGGCCATCGCCGTGGCGTCGAGACCGTACGCGAGGTGGTGCGCGGCGCCGGCGAGCTGGGCATCGCCTACCTCACGCTGTTCGGCTTCTCGACCGAGAACTGGAAGCGGCCGGCCGCCGAGGTCGACTTCCTCATGGGCCTGCTGCGCCACTACATGCGCAGCGAGCTCGACACCCTGGCGAAGGAGGGCGCGCGGCTGCGCGTCATCGGCGATCGCGATGGTCTGCCGCGCGACATCGCCGTGATGATCGGCGAGGCCGAGACGCGCACGCGAGCCAACGCGCGCATCAACGTCACCATCGCCCTGAACTATGGCGGCCGTGCCGATATCGTGCGTGCCGCGCAGCGCCTGGCCGAGCGAGTGGCCGCCGGCACGCTGGCGCCCGACACCATCGACGAGACCACGCTGACACGCGAGCTGCTAACGGCGGAGATTCCCGATCCCGACCTGCTGATCCGCACCAGCGGCGAGCAGCGCATCAGCAACTTCCTGCTCTGGCAATCGGCCTACGCCGAGATGCTGTTCGTCGACACGCTGTGGCCGGATTTCGGCAAGGCCCAGCTCGCCGCCGCCGTCGCCGAGTACAGCCGCCGGGAGCGGCGATATGGCGCCCTCGCTGGCTGACGCGACAACAGCACCGCGCAAATCCCGCCGCGACCTGATCCTGCGCATCGTATCGGCGCTGGTGCTGGCGCCGCTGGCGCTGCTCGCGACCTGGTACGGCTTTCCGTTCTTCGACCTGCTGCTGGCTATCGGCGTGGTGCTGGCCTGGCGCGAGTGGCGCCTGCTGGTCGGCGGCTGGCGCCGGCCTGGGCTGCTGCTGTCGGGCATGGTCTACATCGCCCTGGTGACGCTCTCGCTGCTGTCGCTGCGCCATCAGCCCGAGACCGGGCTGCAGGGCGTGCTCTGGCTGTTCGCGACCGTCTGGGCCACCGACATCTTCGCCTATGTCGCGGGCCGTAGCTTGGGCGGGCCGAGGCTGGCGCCGCGGCTCAGCCCCGCGAAGACGTGGTCGGGCGCCCTGGGCGGGTTGGCGGCAGCGATCATCGTCGGCGCCTGTACCGCATGGTTCTTCACCGGCGGTTCTGTTATCGGGCTGGCGATGGCCGGCGGGCTGCTCTCGGTCGTGTCGCAGGCCGGCGATCTCGCGGAGTCGGCGGTGAAGCGCTATGTCGGCGTCAAGGATTCCGGGCAGCTGATCCCCGGCCACGGCGGGCTGCTCGACCGTGTCGACGCACTGATGGCGGCCGCGGTCGTGATGGCGGCAATCCGGTTGGCCGGCGACGCGCGCTGGCCCTGGTAGGGAGCGCATGAAGCGCGTCACGATTCTTGGCTCCACGGGCTCGGTCGGCTGCAGCACCGTCGATCTGCTGGCGCGACATCCCGAGCGCTACGAGGTCGAGGCGCTGACCGCCAACGCCAACGTCGACCTGCTGGCCGAGCAGGCACGTCGCTTGCGCGCCAAGCTGGCCGTGGTCGCCGAC
This sequence comes from Alphaproteobacteria bacterium, assembly GCA_019239835.1. Lineage (GTDB taxonomy): Bacteria > Pseudomonadota > Alphaproteobacteria > Reyranellales > Reyranellaceae > JAFAZJ01. Next base: position 4,310 of record JAFAZJ010000058.1, read on the forward strand.
GAGCGCCGCTACGCCGATCTCAAGCGCGCGCTGGACGGGTCGGGTATCGCGGTCGCCAGCGGCGCCGAGGGGCTGCGCGAGGCTGCCGCAAGGCCGGCCGAATGGGTGATGGCCGCGATCGTGGGTTTCGCCGGACTGCCGCCGATCCTGGTCGCGGCGGAGCGGGGCGCCACCATCGCGCTCGCCAACAAGGAAGCGCTGGTCTGCGCTGGTCGCCTGCTGATCGACGCCGTGCGCCGCGGCGGCGGCACGTTGCTGCCGGTCGACAGCGAGCACAACGCAATCTTCCAGTGTCTGGAGGAACGCAACCGCGATCGTGTCGAGCGGCTGATCCTCACCGCATCAGGAGGACCGTTTCGCAACTGGTCTCTGGCGGAGATGGCGGCGGCGACGCCAGCACAGGCGGTGAAACATCCCAATTGGGATATGGGCGCCAAGATTTCGATCGATTCGGCGACCATGATGAACAAAGGCCTCGAGTTGATCGAGGCGCATATCCTGTTCGGGGTTGCCCCCGAGCGCATCGAAATCGTCATCCACCCGCAATCGGTGATCCATTCGATGGTCGCCTACAGCGACGGCTCCGTCCTCGCCCAGCTCGGTACCCCCGACATGCGCACGCCGATCGCGCATGCTTTGGCGTGGCCGGAGCGCATCGAGACACCCGCGGAACGCCTGGATTTTCGCACCGTTACGGCACTGACGTTCGAAGTGCCTGATATTGAACGATTTCCTGCCCTGAGGCTGGCACGAGAAGCCTTGCAAACAGGTGGAATTTCAACGACAATAATGAATGCTGCCAATGAGATAGCAGTTGGTTCTTTTCTTGCGTCTGAGATTGGTTTTTTGGATATCGCACGCATCGTGGAAGATGTGCGTGCCGGGTTGGGAAAGAGAATGATGCTCGCAGGCGATTGTGTCGATTTCGCCGCGTTGCGGGCTGTCGATGAGGAAGCCAGAACCGAAGCTAGGGCTTTGTGCGCAGCGCGCCGGCAACGGGTCTGAAATCGGGGGAATGCATTTCCAATGGATTTTATCGCGTTCATAACGAACAACATCATCACCTTCATCCTGATCATGACGTTGCTGGTGTTCGTCCATGAGTGGGGTCACTACTGGATCGGCGTGCGCAACGGTGTGAAAGCGGAGGTCTTCTCCGTCGGCTTCGGCCGCGAGCTCTGGGGCTGGACCAGCCCGAAGACCGGCACGCGTTGGAAGATCTCGGTCCTGCCGCTGGGCGGCTACGTAAAATTCCTGGGTGACAGCAATCCCACTGGTGCGGGCGCGGTCGATAGCCGGCTGACCGAGGAGGAGCGCAAGCACGCCTTCCATACCCAACCTCTGATCGTGCGTGCTGCCGTCGTGGCCGCCGGGCCGATCGCCAACCTCGTGCTGGCGGTCGTGCTGATGTTCGGGCTGCTGATGACCTATGGCCGGCCCTTCACGCCGCCACAGATCGTCGTGCCGGCCGGCGCCGGGCCCGCCGCCGTGGCAGGTCTGCGAACGGGTGACGTGGTGACCGAGCTCGCCGGCCGTGGTGTCGACAGCTTCGAGGACATCGTCAGCACGGCCCAGCTTTATCCGGGTGTGCCGATCTCCATCGTCTTCACGCGCGAGGGCAAGAGCTATCACCGCTCGATCACGCCGGCGCCGCGCCTGCTGGTCGACCGCTTCAAGAACGAGCATCGCATGGGCGACCTCGGTGTCGACAGCGTCCAGGCGCTGCCGGTCGTCGGTCGCGTCTTCCCGGGCAGCGCGGCGGAGCAGGCCGGCCTGCACAGCGGTGACCGCATCCTTGAGGTTGACGGCACGCGCATTGAATACTTCATGGATATTCCGCAGATCATCCGCCAACGCGCCGGCAAGCCGACGAAAATGCGCATCGAGCGCAACGGCGAGACGATCGAGCTGACAGCGCTGCCGGTCGCGGAGGAAATTCGCCAGCCCGATGGCACGACGCGCACCGAGGGTCGGCTGGGCTTCTCCAGCCCGCTCGCCTCGCAGGTCAAGCGCTTCGGACCGGTCGAGGCCGCTGGCCAGTCGGTCGTCGAGGTCTGGCACATGTCGGGCACCATCTACACGGTGCTCAAGCAGATCGTGCTGGGCCTGCGGCCGGCCAACGAGATCGGCGGTCCGGTCCGCATCGCCAAGACGGCCGGCGAGGTCGCGCAGATCGGCTGGGGCGCGATCCTCTATTTCATCATCGGCCTGTCAGTAACACTGGGCGTGTTCAACCTGTTGCCCGTACCGATGCTGGATGGCGGCCACTTGCTGTTCTACACGATCGAATGGATCCGCGGCCGGCCACTGAGCGAGCGCACGCAGGAGATTGGCTTCAGGATCGGGCTGGCGGCCATGGGCGGCCTGATGATATTCGCCACCTACAACGATATCGTGCTGATCATCACGCGTTTGCTGACCCTCTAAGGTCCTGATATTTCAGGGGTGGTGGTAGGCTTCGGCGTAGTCTAAACAGGGGCCGCCTCGGCGCCTCGGTGGGTATCGGACCAGGGAGTCTGTCTGTTGATCCGCGTCCTGCGAAGCCTTCTCGCCCTGGCGATCCTGCTGGTCGGCATTTCGACAGTGTCGGCACCAGCGCTCGCCCAGCGCGGACCGGTCATCACGCACGTGCAGATCACCGGCAACAGCCGCGTCGAGCCCGATACCATCCGCTCCTACATCTCGGTACGCGAGGGTCAGCCTTTCGATCCGGGCGAAGCCGACAAATCGCTCAAGGCCCTCTTTCAGACCGGTCTGTTCGCCGACGTCACCTTCCAGCGCGACGGCGGCACACTGGTGGTCAAGGTGGTCGAGAACCCGATCATCAACCGCGTGCAATTCGAGGGTAACCGCCGCGTCGAGGACGACACGCTGCGCCAGGAGATCGCGTCCAAGCCGCGCACGGTCTTCACCCGCGCCAAGGTCCAGTCCGATGTTCGACGCATGCTGGAGGTCTACCGCCGCGGCGGACGCTTCAACGCGGCGATCGAGCCCAAGATCATCAAGCTGGACCAGAACCGCGTCGACCTGGTGTTCGAGATCTTCGAAGGCAGCATCACGACCATCAGCCGCATCAGCTTCGTCGGCAACGAGAACTTCAGCGACGGTACGCTGCGCGAGCAGATCCGCTCGGTCGAGACGGCGTGGTTCCGCTTCCTGTCCTCCGACGATCGCTACGATCCCGACCGCATCAACTTCGACAAGGAGATGCTGCGCAAATACTACCTATCGGAGGGCTATGCCGATTTCCGTGTCGTCTCCTCGGTCGCCGAGCTGACGCCGGACAAGGAGCACTTCTTCGTCACCTTCACCATCAACGAAGGTGAGCGCTACAAGTTCGGCAAGCTCGAGGTCAATTCGCGCTTCGAGGCGCTCGACATCAACACGCTGAAGGCGATGATCGTGTCGCGCGAGGGCGACTGGTACAACGCCGACGAGGTCGAGGCCACGGTCAACGCCATCACCGAAGCGGTCGGCACGCTGGGCTACGCCTTCGTCGACGTGCGCCCCAATATCAAGCGCAACAAGGACACCAAGACGATCGACATCACATTCGACGTGCAGGAAGGTCCGCGCGTCTATGTCGAGCGCATCAACATCGCGGGCAACGTGCGCACGCTCGACAAGGTGATCCGTCGCGAGTTCCGGCTGGCCGAGGGCGACGCCTTCAACGCCGCCAAGCTGCGCCGTTCGCAGCAGCGCCTGAAGGCGCTGGGCTACTTCGAGAAGGTCGACATCACCAACCAGCAGGGCACGGCCCAGGACAAGACGATCATCGACGTCAACGTCGTCGAGCAGAGCACCGGCGAAATCTCGTTCGGCGCCGGCTACTCGACCTCGGCAGGTGTTCTGGGCGACATCACGGTCCGTGAGCGCAACCTGCTGGGCAAGGGCCAGGACCTGCGGCTTGGCCTGTCGCTGGGCACGCGCCAGACGCAGATCGACCTGAGCTTCACCGAGCCGTATTTCCTCGAGCGCAACCTCGCGGCCGGCTTCGACATCTTCCGCATCGGCCGCGACCTGCAGAACAGCAGCTCGTTCGACGAGAAGACCATCGGCGCTGCCCTGCGCCTGGGCTATGCGCTGAGCGAGCACACGCGGCAGACCTTCAAATACTCGTTCAAGTACGACGAGATCTTCAATGTCGCCTCCACCGCCTCGCCGTTCATCCAGCGGCAGGTGGGCAAGACCTACACTTCGGAAGTCGGCATGGTGATCGTCTGGGATCGCCGCGATGACCGCCAGTTGCCGACGAAAGGCTGGGCGGTGCGCTGGACGGCCGAGCTTGGTGGCTTGGGCGGCACCGAGCACTATCTGCGCAACCGCGTCGATGCGGGGATCCACTTCCCTGTCGCCACCGACTTCGTGGTGTCGTTCCTCGGTACGGCTGGCGCCGTCTTCGGCCTGAACGACGACGTGAAGATCGCCCAGCGTTTCTTTATCGGCGGCGATTCGCTGCGTGGCTTCCAGATCGCCGGCATCGGTCCGCGCGACGGCAACGATGCGCTGGGCGGCAAGTACTTCTACACGGGTACCGCGGAACTCAGCTTCCCGCTGGGCCTGCCCAAGGAACTCAATGTCGTCGGCAAGGCCTTCATCGAGGCCGGCAGTCTGTGGGGCACCGACGATGTCGGCGCGACGATCCGCGATTCCTCGGCGTTGCGCCTGTCGGCGGGCATCGGCATGCAGTGGGTCTCGCCGTTCGGGCCGCTGCGCCTCGACTACTCCTTCCCGATCAAGTATCAGCCATTCGACAACCGGCAGCATCTCAACTTCAGCTTCGGTACCCGCTTCTGAACCGGGCGGGCCGCCGCGTTCATGCGAGCGACGTTCATGACTGCAATGCCCTCAGCCGCCCCGGCGGTGATCGACGTGATGGATATCAACCGGATCATGCAGATGATTCCGCACCGGTATCCGTTGTTGCTGGTCGACCGCGTCATCGATCTGCGCCTGGGTGAAAGCGCGATCGGCATCAAGAACGTGTCGATCAACGAGCCGTTCTTCCAGGGCCATTTCCCGACCGCCCCGGTGATGCCCGGCGTGCTGATCGTCGAATCGATGGCGCAGACCGCGGCGGTCCTCGTGGTCGCGACGTTGGGGGCTGCCGCCGAGGGCAAGCTGGTGTATTTCCTGTCGATTGACAACGTGCGCTTCCGCAAGCCGGTGACGCCGGGCGACCGCATCGAGATCCACGTCAACAAGCTGCAGGCACGCCAGAGCGTGTGGAAGTTCGAGGGCAAGGCAATGGTCGAGGGCAAGGTCGCCGCCGAGGCGACCTTCGCGGCCATGATCCGCGGCGTCTGAGCCGCCGAGCGCAGGGAGGCTGACCATGGACGGCACGAGCACTGATACCGGCTATCGCATGCTGCACACGATGATCCGTGTGGGCGATCTCGACAAATCGATCGATTTCTACACCCGCCTGCTAGGCATGAAGCTGCTGCGCAAGCGCGACGTGCCGGCCGGCAAGTACACGCTCGCCTTCGTCGGCTACGGTGAGGAGACCGACCAGGCGGTCATCGAGCTGACCTACAACTACGGCAAGGACAAATACGATCTGGGTACGGCCTTCGGCCATCTCGCGATCGGCTTGCCCGACGTCTACAAGGCCTGCGAGACGCTGGCCAAGGAAGGCGTGAAGATCCCGCGCCCGGCCGGCCCGGTGCAGCACGGCACGACCGTGATCGCTTTCGTCGAGGACCCGGACGGTTACAAGATCGAATTGATTCAGCGCGGCTGATCGCCCAACAAGCAACGAGGCGGATGAGGGGTTGAAAGCCCCTCATCCGCCTCGCTTGCGTTTGGCACCTTCTCTCCGCACGCGCAGAGAAAAGGGCAAATCAATGAAACATCAGGATCAGCGCCGTTGCCACCAGCGCGCCCAGGGCCGCGAACGCCAGGCGGCGCGCGACGGTGAGCGCCGGGGCGTGGTTGTCGTTGGCGGCGGCGCCGACGCGCACGAGGCGCGGGCGATCGACCCGCACCGGCATGCCATTGCTTGCCGCCCAGCTGTCGCTGCGTTTGCCGCGTGCCGCCATGTGACGTCGTCCCGTTACTTGCGGGCGTGCAGGGGCACGTAGGGGCGCTCGGTCTGGCCGCTGTAGAGCTGGCGCGGACGGCCGATCTTGGACTGCGGGTCCTCGATCATCTCGGTCCACTGCGAGATCCAGCCGACGGTGCGCGCGATGGCGAAGATCACCGTGAACATGCTCACCGGGATGCCCAGCGCGCGGAAGATGATGCCCGAGTAGAAGTCGACGTTCGGGTACAGCTTCTTGGAGATGAAGTAATCGTCCTTGAGCGCGAACGCCTCCATCTCCATGGCGAGCTCGAGCAGCGGATCGTTGCCGATGCCCAGCGCGGCCAGCACCTCGTGGCAGCTGTTGCGCATCACGGTCGCGCGCGGGTCGTAGTTCTTGTAGACGCGGTGGCCGAAGCCCATCAGGCGGGTGTGGTCGCCCTTGTCCTTCACGCGCGCCAGGAACGGCCCGATCTTGTCCCTGCCGCCGATCTCCTGGAGCATCTTCAGCACGGCTTCGTTGGCGCCGCCGTGGCTGGGGCCCCACAGCGAGGCGATGCCGGCGGCGATGCAGGCGAACGGGTTGGCACCCGACGATCCGGCCAGTCGAACCGTCGAGGTCGAGGCGTTCTGCTCGTGGTCGGCGTGCAGCATGAAGATGCGGTCCATCGCCTTCTCGACGACGGGGTTCATCACGTAGTCCTCGGCCGGCACGCCGAACATCATGCGCAGGAAGTTGCCGGCGTAGCTGAGGTTGTTCTGCGGGTACATGAACGGCTGGCCGACCGAGTACTTGTAGGCCATGGCGCCGATGGTCGGCATCTTGGCGATCAGCCGGTACGAGGCGACCATGCGCTGGTGCGGATCGTTGATGTCCAGCGAGTCGTGATAGAAGGCCGACAGCGCGCCGACGACGCCGCAGCACACGGCCATCGGATGCGCGTCGCGGCGGAAGCCGCGATAGAACGTCGAGATCTGCTCATGCAGCATGGTGTGCATGGTGATGTCGCTGGTGAACTTGGCCTTCTGCTGGGCGCTGGGCAGCTCACCGTTGAGCAGTAGGTAGGAGAGCTCCATGAAGTCGCTCTTCTCGGCCAGCTCGGCGATGTTGTAGCCGCGGTGCAGCAGCACGCCCTTATCGCCGTCGATGTAGGTGATCTTCGATTCGCAGGAGCCGGTCGAGGTGAAGCCGGGGTCGTAAGTGAAGTAACCGGTATCGCCGTATAGCTTTCGGACGTCGATCACGCTGGGACCGATCGAGCCCCCCATGACCGGGAATTTCCAGGTTTTGCCGGTGGCGTCGTCCGTAAGGGTTACGGTGCCGGTGTTGCTCATGGTCGCTCCCGCTCGAAATGCGTGTTGGCCAAGACCCGCCCGTGCCGCGTGATGCGGCCCCGGCGCCCCCGGACTGGCCGAAAAGGTCGACGCGACACTAACAAGCCGGTCCGGCAGGCGCAACGCGCGGACGCCATGACATAATCGTCATGCGGCTGCGCGCAGACGTGTCAACGATTCGTCACGTCCGAGGATCGCTAGGACCTCGAAGATGCCGGGCGAGACGGTCGAGCCGGTGAGTGCCGCGCGCAGCGGCTGCGCGATCTGGCCCAGCTTCACCGAGGCCGTCTCGGCGACGTCCTTGACGGCGGCTTCCAACGTTGATTCCACCCAATCAACCGAGGCCTGATCGAGCGTTGTCGCGACACGAGCGAGTAGGCCGCGCGCCTCTGGCGTCAACTGCGCCTTGGCCTTGTCGTCCATCGGCGGCGCGCCGGCTCGGGCATAGAAAACCAGGCCGGCGGCGAGCTCGACGATCGTGCGTGTGCGCTGCTTCACGCCATTCATGCCGCGCGCAATGCGCTCGAGGGCTGTCGCCGACAGCGGAGTTTCCAGCGCCTTCTCGACTAGCGGTCGCACCAGGGGCAACAGCTCGGAGTCGGGCGTCTCGCGCAAGTAATGGGCGTTGAGGTTGGTCAGCTTGGCGAAGTCGAAGCGCGAGGCACCGCGGCCGACATCGTCGATGTCGAACCACTCGATCGCCTTCTCGGTGGGGATGATCTCGTCGTCGCCATGGGCCCAGCCCAGGCGCAGCAGGTAGTTGCGCAGTGCCGCGGGCAGGTAGCCCATGTCGCGATAGGCCTCGACGCCCAGCGCGCCGTGACGCTTGGACAGCTTGGCGCCGTCGGCGCCATGGATCAGCGGGATATGGGCGAAGTCCGGCGCTTGCCAACCCATGCCCTCGTAGACCTGCAGCTGGCGGAAGGTGTTGTTGAGGTGATCGTCGCCGCGGATCACGTGGGTGATGCCCATGTCGTGATCGTCGACCACGACGGCGTGCATGTAGGTCGGCGTGCCGTCGCCGCGCAGGAGCACCATATCGTCGAGCTGATCGTTGGCGACGGTGACCTCGCCTTGCACGTGATCGCGCACGGTGGTCGAGCCGGTCTGCGCCGCCTTGATGCGGATCACCGGCTTGACGCCCGGCGGTGCGTCCTTGGGATCGCGATCACGCCACATCCCGTTGTAGCGGATCGACTTGCCCTCCTTGCGCGCTTCCTCGCGCATCGCCTCGAGCTCGGCCGGCGTGGCGTAGCAGTAATAGGCCTTGCCGGCGGCCAGCAGCTGATGCGCCACCTCGGCGTGCCGCTGGGCGCGGGCGAACTGATAGACGACCTCGCCATCCCAGTTCAGGCCCAGCCAGCTCAGCCCGTCGAGGATCGCGTCGATCGCCTCCTTGGTCGAGCGCTGGCGGTCGGTGTCTTCGATACGCAGCAGGTAGGTACCGCCGTGGTGGCGCGAATAGAGCCAGTTGAACAGCGCCGTGCGGGCGCTGCCAATATGCAGGAAGCCGGTGGGCGAGGGGGCGAAGCGGGTGACGACTTTCATGGACGAATCCGGTGGAAGCAGCCTCTTTTCGGTCAAAAAGAGGCGGGAGCATAGGCAGCGAGAGGGGACCTTCTGTCAAATCCATAGAGCATGAGCCTCGCCGCCACGCCGCAGCCCGGTGTCGCAGCCGCCAGGCATGGCCTCGCGGCGCGCTTCGTGCTGGGCATGGCGCAGCGGTTGGACGGCGAGCGCGAGCGCTGGGCGCTATGGACGCCGGTGGCACTGGGTCTGGGCATCGCCGTCTATTTCGAGCTGCCTAGCGAGCCCCCATTGTGGCTGGGCATCGCCGTGACGCTGGTTGGCCTGTTGCTCTGCGCGGCCCGAAGCGTCGCGCCTGTGCTGCTCGTGATCGGCGTGACGCTTTCCGCCGGCGGTCTCGGCTTCAGTGCCGCAACCTGGCGCACCCAGAGCGTCGCCGCGCCGGTGCTGCCACGAGCCTACAGCGGCACGGTCGAAGGCCGCGTGGTCGAGATCACCATCCTGCCCGAAGGTCGGCGGGTCATCCTCGACCAAGTGACGTTGCAGGGCGTGAAGGCGAGCGGGACACCGGAGCGCGTACGCCTCTCGGTAACGCGATCGGCTTTCCCGCACGTCACGGGCGATCGGGTATCGATCGCCGCCGTGCTTCATCCGCCGGCTGGGCCAGCGCTGCCGGGCGCCTTCGATTTCCAACGCTTCGCCTGGTACCAGCAGATCGGCGCCGTGGGCTACGCGACCAACGCGCCGGTGCTGGTCCGGCATGGCCAGCCATCCGGCATCATCATGCGCATCGACGAGCTGCGCCGCGCGCTCACCGAGCGCATCACCAGGGCGCTGCCCGGTGACGCCGGCGCCTTCGCCGCCGCTGTCCTCACCGGCGACCAGAACGGCTTGTCGAAGGAGTCCATGCAGGCGCTGCGCGATTCCGGCTTGGCGCACATCCTGTCGATTTCCGGTCTGCACCTCGCTTTCGCCGCTGGCCTGATGATGGGCCTGGTGCGCTACGGCCTGGCGCTCGTGCCCGGCATCGCGTTGCGTTATCCGGTGAAGAAGATCGCCGCGATATCAGCCCTGCTGGGCTCGGCGTTCTACCTCGCTTTGGCTGGCGCGCCGGTGCCGGCACAACGCGCCTTCGGCATGCTGGCTATCGTGCTGATCGGCGTGCTGACCGATCGCACGGCGTTGACCCTGCGGCTGGTGTGCTGGGCGGCTGCGGTGATTCTGCTGATCCAGCCCGAGAGCCTGACCGGCGCCAGCTTCCAGCTCTCCTTCGCCGCTGTCGTTGCCCTGATCGCGGCGTGGGAGGCGGCCCGGTTGTGGCGGGCGCGCCGTCATGCCGAAGGTGTCGATCGCACCATCGGCATGCGCCACCGCGTTGGCCGTTACGCCGCAGACTCCGTTCTGTCGACCCTGGTCGCGTCAGTCGCCACCGGCGGCTTCGCCATCTACCACTTCAACCGGCTGAGCCTCGTGGGCGTGGTCGCGAACTTGCTGGCGGTGCCGCTGTGTGGCGTCTGGGTGATGCCCTGGGGGCTCGCTGCCATGTTGCTGGCGCCGTTCGGTCTGGAGTGGTTGGCGCTGGCGCCGATGGGTCTGGGCGTCGAGTGGACGCTGGATATCGCACGCTGGGCGGCGGCGCTGCCGGGCGCGGCATCTGTGGCGCCCTCGATGCCGGGCGCGTCGCTCTGGCTGCTCACCCTGGGCGGGCTGTGGCTTTGCTTCTGGCACACGCGCTGGCGCTGGCTCGGATTGCTTGGCGTCGCGCTCGCCTTCGCCGTCATCCCACTGCAACGCACGCCCGACCTGATGATCAGCGAGGATGCCCGCGCCCTGGCAGTCCGCAGCGAACGCGGCCTCGTGCTCTACAGCGCACGCGGCGAGCGCATCGCGGGCGAGACCTGGACGCGCCGCGCCGGCGAGGGCGGCGCCGAACGCTGGCCGGAGGCTGGCAACAGCGCCGACGGCTCGATGCGATGTACCGGCGGTCTCTGCGTGCTCAGGCGCGCAGGGGCCGAGGTGCGTCTCGTGGTGCGTCCGGAAGCGCAGCCGCAGGCTTGTGCGGGTGCGACGCCTGTCGTGTCAGTGGTGCCGCTGCGCAACCAGTGTCGTGCGGCGCTGTGGACGATCGACCGCTTCGACCTGTGGCGCCACGGCGCGCATGCGGTATGGCTCGGCGACAAGGGGCGACCAACGCGGATCGAGACCACGCGCGAAGCACGCGGCGATCGTCCCTGGGTGCCCAGAGCCGACCGGCGATCTCAGTAGCGGCGATAGATGCCGACGAGGCGACCCTGCACCTTCACGCGGTCGGGGCCGAAGATGCGCGTCTCGTAGGCGGCGTTGGCCGGCTCGAGCGCCACCGAGGCGCCCTTGCGGCGGATGCGCTTGAGCGTCGCTTCCTGCTCGTCGACCAGGGCGACGACGATGCTGCCGTTGTCGGCGGTGTCGGCCTGACGGATCACGGCGAAGTCGCCATCGAGGATGCCGGCCTCGACCATCGAGTCGCCTTCGACCTCGAGGCAATAGTGCGTGCCCTGGCCGAGCAGCGAGGTCGGCACGTCGATGGTGCTGGTGTTGTCGCGCAGCGCCTCGATCGGCGTGCCGGCGGCGATCTTGCCGTAGAGCGGCAGCGACAGTGCGTTGGCCGCGTTGGCCGGCGTCACCGCGCCCTGGAAGCTGGGACGGAAATCGCCCTTGATGACCTGCGGCGTGAACCCGGCCCCCGGCTCACGCAGGCCCGGCGTGCTCATCGCGGCGCGGCTGCCGGCGATCGACGCCGCGTCGGGCAGCTGCAGCACCTGCAGGGCGCGGGCGCGATGCGGCAGGCGGCGCAGGAAACCGCGCTCCTCCAGCCCCGTGATCAAGCGATGGATGCCCGATTTCGACTTCAGCTTCAGCGCCTCCTTCATCTCGTCGAAGGAGGGCGAAACACCGCCGGTGCTCAGGCGCTGATTGATGAAAACCAGCAATTCGTATTGTTTTCGGGTGAGCATCACCGTCTCCCGCTGGCGTACACTACATCTAGAACAAAACGCGAAAGGACACCCGTGTTCTAGTTTAGTTCACGCTTTGCGTCAAGTTGCGCCCGATTTGGGCCCAGACAAGTCGCTCAGAAGGCGCTGCCCATTGTCCCGAAATCCACAACCTTGATCGGCTCTCCGGCCCGCCGCGCGGGGTCATGTGCGGGCCGCACCATGAAGCCGTTGGAACGCGCCATGATGCCCAGCATGGAGCTGTCCTGGACCTTGAACGGCGTGACACTAAGGCTGCCATTGCCATCGCGTGACAGCGTCGCGCGCACGTAGTCCTCGCGCGTGTCGTTGGCGCCGACGTCGATGGCCAGCGTGGCAGTTGTCGTCGCCACGGCATCGCCGGGCAGCCCGCTCATGCGCTCGATCGCCGGGCGCAGGAAGAGCAGGGCGCAAACCAGCGTCGAGACCGGATTGCCCGGCAGACCCAACGCCTTGCAGCCCGGCGTGTCGGCGAACATCAGCGGCTTTCCCGGGCGCATGGCGATGCGCCAGAAATCGAGCGAGAAGCCCTCGGCCTTCAGCACGTCCTGGACCAGGTCGTGATCGCCCACGGATGCTCCGCCGAGCGTCACCAGCAGATCGAAACGCTTTGCCGCCGCGACGTGCTTGCCGATCACGCCGCGATCGTCGCGCGCGATACCCATCACAGTGGGCTCGCCGCCCCATTCCTTCACCAGCGCCGCGACTGCGAGGCCGGAGGAGGAGACGATGCGGTTGGGGCCGACCGGCTCGCCCGGCATCACCAGCTCATCGCCGGTGGCGAGGATCGCCACGCGCGGACGCCGCCACACGGTGAGCCATGGCACGTTCATCGCCGCCGCCAGCGCGACGTCGCGCGGTGTCAGCACGCGGCCCGCGGCGATGCCTTCGCTGCCCTTGGAAAAGTCGAGGCCCTTGCGCCGGATGTGCCGGCCGGGCGTCGCGCCCTCCAGGATCGTGACGGAGCCTTGCGCCTCGACCTTGGTGTCTTCCTGGATGACGATCGTGTCGGCGCCAGCCGGAAGCGGCCCGCCGGTGAAGATGCGCACAGCCTGGCCGTGCTGGAGCGGTTGATCGTAGGAGCCGCCGGCGGGCGCGGCGCCGATGACCTTCAGCGTCGCGGGCAAGCTCGTGCAATCGGCGCCGATGACCGCGTAGCCGTCCATCGCCGACAGGTCGGCCGAGGGCTGGTCGAGTCGGGCAATGACCGGCTCGGCCAGCACGCGACCCGTGCCGTCGGCGACGGAGACGGTCTCCGTTGCCAGCGGCGCGAAGGCGCCGATGATGCGGGCGAGGGCGTCGTTGACCGAAAGCATCAGGGAGCCTCGTAGGTACCCGACTTGCCGCCGGATTTGTGCACCAGCCGTACCTCGCCAATGACCATGCCGCGATCGGCCGATTTGCACATGTCGTAGACGGTGAGGGCGGCAACGGACGCGGCCGTCAGCGCCTCCATCTCAACGCCGGTCTTGCCGCGCAGGCGGCAGGTGGCCTCGATCTCCACGCTCGATGTCTTGGGCTCGCAGTGCAGTGTGACCTGCACCGAGGTCAGCGCCAGCGGATGGCAAAGCGGGATCAAGTCGGGCGTGCGCTTGGCCGCCATGATGCCAGCGAGCTGCGCCACCGCCAGAACATCGCCCTTGGCCATCGCCTTGTCCTGGATCAAGCGCAGGGTCTCGGGCTTCATCCGCACCGAGGCCCGTGCCGTCGCCATCCGCTCGGTCTCGGCCTTGTCGCCGACATCGACCATGCGGGCGTTGCCCTCGGGGTCGAAATGGGTGAGCTCGCTCACGCCGCCACCAGCGGTAGGGGATCGGCGATCATCGTGCGCACCGCCGAGGCGACGTCGGGCTTGCGCATGAAGCTCTCGCCGATGAGGAAGCAGCGTGCCCCGGCCTCCGCCATGCGGGCGAGATCCCGCGAGCTGTCCAAGCCGCTTTCGGAAATAGCCAGGCGGTCTGCCGGTACGGATTTCATTAACTCAAGTGTTACCTGGAGAGAGACGCTTAGTGTTTTGAGATTACGATTATTTATACCGACAAGTTGGGATTTTAGTTTAAGCGCTCGTTCAAGCTCTACTTGATCATGCACCTCGATCAGGACGTCCATGCCCCAGGCATCGGCGGCTGCATGAAGATCACCTGCCAAGCCATCGGACAGGCAGGCCATGATCAGCAGGATGCAATCGGCGCCCAGTGCCCGGCTTTCGACCACTTGATAGGGGTCGATCATGAAGTCCTTGCGCAGGGCCGGCAGCGCGGGTGCGGCGGTTCGGGCGGCCACGAGGTAGGAATCGTCGCCTTGGAAGTAGGGGATGTCGGTCAGCACGGACATACACGTGGCGCCGCCGGCGGCGTAGGCGGCGGCCAAGGACGGCGGGTCGAAATCGGTGCGGATCAGGCCCTTGGACGGCGAGGCCTTCTTGATCTCGGCGATCAGACCGTAGCGTCCGGCCGCCACGGCGGTGCGCAGGGCGTTGGCGAAGCCACGCGTTGGCCCGGCGGCGCGGGCGTCAGCCTCGAGCGAGGCCAGCGAGCGCGCCTTCTTGCGCTCAGCCACCAGCTCGGCCTTGTCGGCGCAGATCTTGTCCAGCGCCGTGCCCGTGGCGGCAAAGCCGGCGATCATCTTCAGGGTATCGCTGTCGGCCATCTCGTCCTCACGCTGCAACAGGACCGCAGAGCTCGACCAATCGCGTCAGCGAGGCCTTGGCGGCGCCCGAGGCGATCGACTGCACGGCCTGCGCCACGCCTTCCTTCAGGTCCTTCGCCTTGCCGGCGACCATCAGCGCCGCGGCGCTGTTGAGCAGCACGATATCGCGAAATGCGCTCGGCTCGCCTGCCAGCACGGCGTGGATGGCGCGCGCATTATGCGCCGGATCGCCGCCCTTGAGCTTCTCGATCGTGCTGCGCGGCAATCCGGCATCCTCCGGCTTGATCTCCAATTCGCGCACCGTGACCTTGCCGCCGGCGTCGCGCGTCATCTCGGCGGCGTAGGTGGTGGTGGTGGTGGTGATCTCATCCATGCCATCCGTGCCATGCACGACCAACGCGCGCTCCAGGCCCAGCCTGCCGAGCGCGCCGGCGACCAGCGGCACCCAGCGGCGGTCGTAGACGCCCACCAATTGCCGCTTCACCAGCGCCGGGTTCGACAGCGGACCCAGCAGGTTGAAAATGGTGCGCGTGGGCGCGAGTTCCACCCGCGGACCGGCGACGTTGCGCATGGCGCTGTGATGGCGCGGCGCCATCAGGAAGCAGATCTTCGCTTCGACAAGCGCCTGCTGCAGGGCCGGGACCGGCACGTCCATCCCGACGCCCAGCGCCGATAAAACATCGCCGGCCCCCGACTTCGAGGTAAAGGCGCGGTTGCCGTGCTTGGCCACCGGCACGCCGCAGCCGGCAACGACGATCGCCGAAGTGGTCGAGACGTTGTAGGTGCCGTGGTGATCGCCGCCCGTGCCGACGATGTCGATCGTGCCCTCGGGCGCTTCGACGCGCACCATCTTGTTGCGCAGCACGCGCGCGCCGCCGGCCAGCTCCTCGACGCTCTCACCCCGCACACGCAACGCCATCAGGAACGCGCCCATCTGCGCCGGCGTGGCGTTGCCCGCGGTCATGATGTCGAAGGCGCGCTCGGCCTCGTCCTCGCTCAGGCCAGCGCCGGTGCCGACCTTGGCGAGAAGCTGGCGGAATTCGTCGATGTCGCCGCTCACGGGCGGTGTCTCTGGTTCGGGCGCATGCGGCGGCAGCTATAGCGACAGTGGATCACCGCACGCAATTCATGAGACGGCCACTATTGCGGCGATGGCTTAAGTGAGCGCTTGCTTTCAGCGCGCTCGCAGGGGCTCAATCCTATCAGGTGCCGCGGCTGCGGGTCCCGGCGGGCAGGGCCAGTACTGCGTAGCGCGCATAGTCGCGGTGTGGGCGCTCGCAGCGAAGGGTGGCGCCGAGCGCCTGGGCATGCTCGTTCAGTGCCGTCTCGAGCTCGGCGCGCGGCGTGACGTGAAACTCGGCGAGCCAACGGCGCAGCGCGAAGCGGAACAGCATGGGCAGACGCGACTGCTCGCCGAAATCGACGACGTGGAACTGGCCGCCGGGCGCGACGGCGCCGATCGCGCGCGCCAGAGCCTCGCGCCAGGGCGGGATCATCGACAGGCTGTAGGAGGCGAAGACGCGCTGGAAGCGCGCCACGCCGAACAATGCCTGCGGATCGAA
>JAFAZJ010000092.1 GCA_019239835.1 Alphaproteobacteria bacterium
TTGCCGGCCGTTGTCGGGCTGTGACGATGGAGATGTGATGGGTCCGTTGCGTTACTGGGAAGACCTCGAGGTCGGGCACAGCTATCCGCTCGGCAGCAAGACGCTGAGCGAGGACGAGATCGTCGCCTTCGCGCTCCAGTTCGATCCGCAGCTCTTCCATATCGACCGTGAGGCGGCGAAGGCCTCGATGTTCGGCGGCATCATCGCCAGCGGCTGGCACACCTGCTCGGTCGTGATGCGGCTGATGGTCGACAATTTCCTGCATCCCGAGAGCAGCCTCGGCTCACCCGGCGTCGACGAGGTGCGCTGGCCCAAGCCGGTTCATGCCGGCGACACGATCGCCGCATCGCTCACGGTGACCAGCAAGCGGCCATCGGCGAGCAAGCCGTTCATGGGCCTGACAGCCACCGATCTGACCGCGGTCAACCAGCGCGGCGAGACCGTGCTGACGATGAAGGGCAACAACCTGGTCAAGCGGCGTCCGGCGGGCTGACGCATGCCCGGTCCGTTGCGCTACTGGGAGGAGCTGGAGCTCGGCCGTGTCTATCCGATCGGCGTCTACGACTTCACCGCAGAGGCGATCGTCGCATTCGGCCGGCAGTTCGATCCGCAGCCCTTCCATCTCGATGCCGAGGCGGCGAAGAGCTCGATCTTCGGTGGGCTGGTCGCCAGCGGCTGGCACATCTGCTCGGCAATGATGCGCCTGCTGGTCGACAATTTCGGCCATCCGCAGACCAGCATGGGCGGCGCCGGCCTGCACGATATCCGCTGGCATCGCCCGGTGCGGCCCGGCGACCGGTTGACCGCCAGCGTGAAGATCGTCGAGAAGAAGCCGCTGTCGAGCCGCGCCGATGTCGGCCTCGTGTTCAAGAACTACGAGGCGTTCAATCAGCATGGCGAACTGGCGTTGACCATGCAGGGTCGCGAATTCATCCGTCGCAGGCCGGCGGGCGCGGGAGAGAACGGAATGGCTGAGGCGGTCAAGGGCATCGACCACGTGGTCGTCGTGGTCAGCGATATCGCGAAGGCCGAGCGCACGTGGCAGCGCCTGGGCTTCGCCGTGCAGCCGCGCGGCTTCCACAAAAAGCTGGGCACCGCCAACCACCTGATGATCTTCGGCGACAACTATTTCGAGCTGATCGGCGTGGTCGAGCCCAACGAGTTCAACGCCTCGCGCCGCGAGATGCTGGCCAAGAGCGGCGAGGGACTCGCGAACGCCGCGCTGCGCACCGACAGCGCCGACGTCGCGCACAAGACCTGGACGGACGCCGACCTGCAGCCCGATGCCGTGCTGGAGTTCGACCGCGAGGTCGAGATCTCCGGCCGCAAGGAGCGCGCCGCCTTCCGCACCGTGCGCCTTGGGACGAAGCGTGCGAAGCTGCTGGGCTACTTCGTCTGCGAGCATCGCACGCCGCAATTCGTCTACCGGCCGGAATGGGCGCAGCATCCCAATGGGGTGAAGGCGCTGGCCGGCGCGGTGGTGATCGCCGAGGACCCGTTCCTCGACGAGGACTACGTCACGCGCGTCTTCGGCGCCAAGTCGGTGAAGCGCGTGGACGGCGACCTGCTGGTCGAGAGCGGTGGCACGCCGATCCGCTTCATGACGCGCGCTCGCTTCGAGCAGCATCATCCCGGCGTCAAGCCCGTGCGCAGCGACGATCATCCGGCGCTGCTGCGCTTCGCGGTGGCCGATCCGATGGCGACGGCGGCGCTGCTGTCGGCCAATGGCCTTGGCTATGCGCGTCCGGCCGATGGTCGCATCATCGTCTCGGCGAAGGATGCGACCGGCGTGTGCGTCGAGTTCGTGAAGGGCTGATCTCCGATGAATGTCGCGGCAACGCCGGCGATCGATCTCGCCGACATCAAGTCGTTCGGTTTTCTCACGACGGAGCATCTGCGCTTCGCCGATGTCGACGCCAACGGCCACATCAACAACGTGGCCTTCGTGGTGTTCTTCGAGAACGCGCGCATCCGCTATCTCTCGGAGCAGCTCAAGGGCCTGCGCGTGCTGACCGGCGGCGAGGTGGTCGTGGCGCATATCGCGCTCGATCTGAAGCGCCAGATGTTCTACCCCGGCACGATCCGCGGCGGCGCACGGCTGATCGAGGTACGCCGTTCCTCGTTGGTGATCGGCCAGGCGATCTTCGACCAGGAGGAACGCTGTGCCGCCAGCGGCCATGTCGTGCTGGTGTCGGTCGACAAGCAGAGCGGTCGTGGCCGGCCGTTCGAGAGCGATGCGCGCGCAGCGGTGACGCGCCTGTTGGAAGCGCCGGGAGGCGTGCTGTGAAGAGCATTCCCGAGGGCTTCGTCGAGTTCCCGGTGCCCGACCGCTTTGTGCAGCTGTCCGGCCCGCTGATGATCAAGCCCGAGCCCGACGGCATGCGCGCCGGGCTGATGCTCGACGAGCGCCACGGCAATCCGATGGGCATCGCGCATGGCGGCCTGCTGGTCACCGTCGCCGATATGGTGATGGGCGTGGGCAGCGGTTTCGTCACCGGCATCCGTTGGCCGCATCCGACCATCACGCTCAATTGCGACTTCGTGCGCGGCGCCAGGCTCGGCCATTGGCTCGAAGGCAAGGCCATCGTCTCGCGCCGCACGATCAATTTCTGTTTCGCCCGCACCGAGCTGGTGTGCGACGGCGAGGTCGTGCTCAACGCGTCGGGTGTGTTCCGCATCCCCGATCTGGAGCGCGTGCCCGAGCAGTTCCGGCCGCCGAAGGCGACATGAGCCTCTCGCGCGCCTCCCTGCTGCGCGCGGCGGCCGGTGGTGCGCTGACGCTGGCGCTGGGCGGGCGTGTCTCGGCACAGACGACGATGGCGCGCCGCCGTATCCCCTCGAGCGGCGAGATGCTGCCGGTCGTCGGCGTGGGTACCTGGCTGACCTTCGACCAGCCGCCGGAGAAGCGCGCGCCCCTCGGCGAGGTGCTGCGTATCCTGTTCGAGAATGGCGGCTCGATGATCGACAGCTCGCCGATGTACGGCGCGTCGGAAGCGGTGGTCGGCGAGTTGTTGGCGGCAGCCGGTTCGCGCGACAAGGCCTTCATCGCCACCAAGGTGTGGACGCAGGGCAAGCAGGCCGGCATCGAGCAGATGCGCCGCTCGATGGAGCTGCTGCGCACCGGCCCGCGCATCGAGCTGATGCAGGTGCACAACCTCGTCGATTGGCGCACTCATCTCGCCACCGTGCGTGCCTGGAAGGCGGAGGGCCGCGTGCGCTATCTCGGCGTCACGCACTATCAGGCGTCGGCGTATGACGAGCTGGAGGCCATCATGCGCGCCGAGGCGCTGGACTTCGTGCAGCTCAACTACGCGCTCAATGATCGCGCCGCCGAGCGTCGCCTGCTGCCGCTGGCGGCCGAGCGCAGCATCGCCATCATCGTCAACCAGCCGTTCGGCGGCGGCGGTCTGATTCGGCAGATGATGCAGAAGCCGTTGCCGGGGTGGGCAGCCGAGATCGGCTGCACCAGCTGGGCGCAGATCCTGCTGAAGTTTGCGCTGAGCCACCCGGCGGTGACCTGCGTGATCCCCGGCACCGGCCGGGCCGACCACGCGCGCGACAACGTGCGCGCGGGCTTCGGCGCGATCGCCGATGCCGCGATGCGAGCCCGCATGATCGCCGCGCTCGACGGCTGAAGGCAGGGCAGGGCGGCCTTGCACCGCCGTCGCTTGTGCGGGGCGTGCCTGTGTTCGTACATCACTTCCCTTCCCCCGGAGGGGGAAGGTGCCCGAAGGGCGGAAGGGGGATGTCGAAGACGAGCGCAGGAGTCCGTCTTCGACATCCCCCATCCGTCGCTCCGCGCCACCTTCCCCCTCCGGGGGAAGGTAAGAGAATGAACAGGAGGAAACATGCCGGGGCCGCTGCACGGGGTGAA
This sequence comes from Alphaproteobacteria bacterium, assembly GCA_019239835.1. Classification (GTDB taxonomy): domain Bacteria; phylum Pseudomonadota; class Alphaproteobacteria; order Reyranellales; family Reyranellaceae; genus JAFAZJ01. The sequence continues at coordinate 3,875 of JAFAZJ010000092.1, forward strand.
GATCGTCGACATGACGGCCGTTCTGCTCGGGCCGTTCGCGACCTTGCATCTCGCCGACATGGGCGCCGACGTGATCAAGATCGAGCCGCCGGAGGGCGACCTGCTGCGTGTCTCCGGCAAGGGCCGCTCGCCCGACATGGGCCCGATCTACATCGCCGCCGGCCGCAACAAGCGCTCGATCTGCCTCGACCTGAAAAAGTCAGCGGCGCTCGCGGTGGTGAAGAAGATGGTCGAGACCGCCGACATCTTCATCCACAACAGCCGGCCGCAGGCGATCGAGCGCCTGGGCCTGGGTTACGAGGACCTGAAGAAGATCAATCCGCGCATCATCTATGCCTACTCGCTGGGCTATAAGCGCAAGGGCCCGTACGGCCACAAGCCTGCGTTCGACGATCTGGTGCAGGGCGCCAGCGGTGCCGCCTCGCTGCAGGCGCGCATCGACGGGCTTCGGCCCAAGTTCATGCCTAGCCTGGTTGCCGACAAGACCACCGGCCTGCATCTCGCCATCGCGGTGCTGGGCGCGCTCTATCACCGCGCGCAGAGCGGCGAGGGGCAGATGATCGAGGTGCCGATGCTGGAGACGCTGGCGTCGTTCTTTCTCACCGACCACCTGTTCGGCCGCACCTTCGACCCGCCGACCGGCAACATGGGCTACGACCGCATCATCAACAAATACCGCCATCCGTTCCCGACCAAGGACGGCTACATCTGCGCGCTGCCCTACACCGACAAGCACTGGGAGCGCTTCTTCGAGATGGCCAACCGGCCCGACCTCGCCAAGGAGCCGAAATTCACCGACAAGCGCCAGCGCGCGGCGCATTTCGACGAGCTCTACCAGGTGCTCGATGAGATCCTGAAGATCCGCACCACCGCGGAGTGGCTGAAGCTGTTCGACGAGGCCGACATCCCGGCGATGCCGGTCAACACGCTGGAGGGATTGCTCGAGGACGAGCACCTCAACGCCACCGGCTTCTTCACTGAGCGCCAGCATCCCACCGAAGGCAAGATCACCACCTTCGCTTCTCCGCTCGACTTCGAGAAGACCAAAACCGAATACCGCCGCCACGCCCCGCGCGTCGGTGCCGACGGGCTCGAAGTGATGAAGGAGTTCGGCTTCAGCGACGCCGATATCGCCAGGCTGAAAGACGAGAAGGCGCTGCTCTTCCCGGCATCAACTGCGTAACGCTAGGCGAATCACGAAGGCAACGACGCCCAGCGCCGCGACGCTGGCGCAATAGAGGCCGACGAACCAGAGCAGGCGTTGCACGCCCTTCCCCCGGAGGGGGAAGGTGCCCGAAGGGCGGAAGGGGGATGTTGAAGACGAACGCGGAAGTCCGTCTTCGACATCCCCCATCCGTCGCTGCGCGCCACCTTCCCCCTCCGGGGGAAGGTAAGAACTGGGATGCGCATTCAATGGTAGCCGCCCTTGGCGTTCACCTTGCCACGGAAGACCCAGTAGGAATACGCGGTGTAGGTGAGGATCAGCGGGATCAGCACGGCGGCGCCGACCAGCAGGAAGCCGAGGCTGATGTCGGGGCCGGCGGCGTCCCAGATCGTGACCGAGGTCGGCACGATGTAGGGATAGAAGCTGATGCCCAGCCCGGCGAAGCACAGCACGAAGAGCAGCAGTGCGCACAGGAACGGCCGCAGCTCGCGTTTGTCGCGCAGGCCTTTGAGCAGCGTGAACGCCGTGCCCGCCACCAGCAGCGGCACCGGCGCGGTGTAGAGGATCTGCGGCCAGCCGAACCAGCGCTTCATGAAGAGATCGCGCAGGAACGGCGTCCACAGGCTCACGGCGCCGATCAGCGTCAGGGTGCCGATGGCGGCGAAAGCGGCGAAGCGGTAGGCACGCTTCTGCACCTCGCCCTCGGCCTTGTAGACCAGCCAGGTCGAACCCAGCAGCGCGTAGCCCACGACCAGCGCCACGCCGGTGAGCAGGCTGAACGGCGTGAGCCAGTCCCACCAGCCGCCGGCGTAGGCACGGTTGGCGACGGGGATGCCCTGCACCAGCGCGCCCAATGCGATGCCCTGCGCCAAGGCCGCCATCGTCGAGCCGCCGGCGAAGGCCCAGTCCCACAGGAACTTGCCGCGCACTGTCTTGAAGCGGAACTCGAAGGCGACGCCACGGAAGATCAGGCCCAGCAGCATGGCGATCAGCGGCGCGTAGAGCGCCGGCATGATCACGCTGTAGGCCAGCGGGAAGACGGCGAAGAGTCCGCCGCCGCCCAGCACCAGCCAGGTCTCGTTGCCGTCCCACACCGGCGCGACCGAGTTCATCATCTCGTCGCGCTGCTTCTCCTCCGGCATGAACGGGAAGAGGATGCCGACGCCGAGATCGAAGCCATCGAGCACGACATAGGCCAGCACCGCGAAGGCGATCACGGCTGCCCAGATGAAGGGAAGATCGAGGGTCATGGCGTACCTCCGGCTTCCTTCATGACAGGCGCGGGGGTGATGCCGGCGGCGCGGATCGGCTCGTCGGGCGACAGCTCCTCGGCGCCCGGGACCACGCGCTTGTTCATCAGGCGCAGGATGTAGAAGGTGCCGGCGCCGAACAGCGCGAAGTAGACGACGATGAAGGCCAGCAGCGAGGCGCCGACCGCGGCCGCGTCGATCGGCGAGACAGAGTGCGCCGTGGTCAGCAGGCCATAGACCGTCCATGGCTGCCGCCCGACCTCGGTCGTGATCCAGCCCGCCAGCACGGCGACGAAGCCCGCCGGTCCCATCAGCACCGCCGCGCGATGCGTCCACGGCGCGTCGTAGAGCGTGCGTCGCCAGCGCAGGAACAGCGTCCACAGGCCCAGCCCGATCATCGCCAGGCCGACGCCGACCATGACGCGGAAGC
>JAFAZJ010000186.1 GCA_019239835.1 Alphaproteobacteria bacterium
GCGCGTGTCGCCTCGATTGCCGCAACCGCCTCGGCGCCGACCTCGCCCCACTCCGCATGCATGACATGGGCGTCGGTATCGGCCACGCGCACCGGCTGGAAGGTGCCGGCGCCGACATGCAAGGTGACCATGGCCGTCGATACGCCCTTCTCGCCGAGCGCCGCGAGGAGATCGGGCGTGAAGTGCAATCCGGCGGTCGGCGCCGCCACCGCGCCGTCGCGCGCAGCGTAGACAGTCTGGTAGTCGGCGCGGTCGCGCTCGTCGCCGATACCACCCCGGATATAGGGCGGCAGCGGCACGCCGCCATGCGCTTCGAGCAACCGCGGCAGGCTGGCCGCATCGGCATCGAAGACAAGATCGAGCGCACCTTCGCCGGTCTTGCCCCGCACCGTCGCCGTGAGATCGTCGCCGAAGCGCAGCGTGTCACCCTGCTTCAGGCGCTTGCCTGGACGGCAAAAGGCACGCCACGCACCATCAGCCAGGCGACGCACCAGCAGCGCCTCGAAATTCACGTCGCGCCGCGCCTCGGGCCCGCTGTGGCCATCACCCGGTCGAACGCCGTGCAGGCGCGCCGGGATCACGCGCGTGTCGTTGAACACCAGCAGGTCGCCCGCGCGCAGCAGCGTAGGCAGGTCGTGCATCACGCGATCGATCGGCGCACCGTCGCCGATCTCGAGCAGCCGCGCCGAATCGCGTGGCTCGGCCGGGCGCTGCGCGATGCGCTCCGCCGGCAGCTCGAAATCGAAGAGATCGACGCGCATGCAGATCAGGCGGGCCGCGGTGCGACCGGCGCGATGACGTTCATCAGCGCGCGGAACGGTGCGAGGAACAGCAGCGCCAGTGCCAGCTTCACCGCAAGGTCGCCCAGCGACAGGGTCACCACCGATGGTCCCTGCGCCAGCGGCAGCAGCGGCATCACACCGATGAAGGCGACGCCGAAGAACAGCGCGGTGTCGATGATCGAGCCTAGGGCCGAGCCGATGAATGGCGCCTTCCACCAGCTCGCGCGGCGCAAGCGGTCGAAGACGTGGATGTCGAGAAGCTGGCCCACCAGAAAGGCGATACCCGAAGCCAGCGCAATGCGCCATGGCGCCAGCATGCCCGACAGCAGCACGCCGACGATGAAGCCGGCATAGACGACCTGCCGCGCGCGCGCCGGTCCGAAGGCGCGGTTGGCGAGATCGGTGACGAGAAACGTCACCGGGTAGATCAGCGCGCCCCAGGTGAGCCAGGCGTTGACCGGGAATTGCACGGTGTAGTTGGCGGCCGCGACCACCGCGACCATGGCGGCGACGGCCAACACCATCCCGCGCGAGATGTGGGACATATCTGATCCTCCTGCCCTCTCCGGCGACACAGGCCGACGGGCGCGGGGCTTATACTGGAGACGCGCGAAAGGCGCTACAAACAGACGGCAACAACAAGGAGCCCATCGTGCGCGCATACAGGATCGCCGCCATCCCCGGCGATGGCATCGGCAAGGAAGTCATCCCTGCGGGCGTCGAGGTGCTGACCAAGCTGTCGCGCATGACCAACGATTTCCGCCTCGACTTCACCGAGTTCCCCTGGGGCTCCGACTTCTATCGCTCGACCGGCGCGCTGATGCCCGAGGACGGGCTCGATACGCTCAAACCGTTCGATGCGATCTATTTCGGTGCAGTGGGCGATCCGCATGTGCCGGATCATGTGACCTTGTGGGGCCTGCGGCTGAAGATCTGCCAGGGCTTCGACCAGTACGCCAATGTGCGGCCCACGCGCGTGCTGCCCGGTCTGAAGAGCCCGCTCACCGATTGCCCGCCAGGCAAGCTCGACTGGGTGATCGTGCGCGAGAACAGCGAAGGCGAATACGCCGGCCAAGGCGGCCGCTCGCATCGCGGCCATCCCGAGGAGATCGCCACCGAGGTCTCGATCTTCACGCGCGCGGGTGTGAGCCGCATCATGCGCTTCGCCTTCGAGCTGGCGCGCTCTCGACCGCGCAAGAAGTTGACGGTGATCACCAAATCCAACGCGCAGCGTCACGGCATGGTGCTGTGGGATGAGATCGCCGCCGAGACCGCCCGCGGCTTCCCTGACGTCAGCGTCGACAAGGAGCTGGTCGACGCCGCCACCGTGCGCATGGTCAACCGGCCCGACAGCCTCGACACCGTCATCGCCACCAACCTGCACGCCGACATCCTGAGCGACCTCGCCGCCGCGCTGGCCGGCAGTATCGGCATCGCGCCGACAGGAAACGTGAACCCCGAGCGCAAATATCCCTCGATGTTCGAGCCTATCCATGGCTCGGCTTTCGACATCATGGGCAAGGGCCTGGCGAACCCGATCGGCACGTTCTGGTCAGCTGTGATGATGTTGGAACATTTGGGAGAATCGGATGCTGCGGCGCGTCTGATGCGCGCCATCGAACGGGTGACGGCCGAGCGCAAGACGCTCACGCGCGACCTTGGCGGCACCGCGGGCACGGCCGCAGTGACCGCAGCTATTTGCAGCGCGTTGGAACAAAGTTGAGCATTTGTTCATTTCACTGAGATTTTCATGTAACATCTGTTCAGAGGTCCGCGCCGCGGGGGGTGCGGGTGTCTGGCGTGGCCGCGCCTCCCGGTCCCGACGTTATTGCGGACACGATGCCACGACGGAAAAACCAGGTACCGCCGCCCCTGCCCGGCGAGAACCCCGACGGTCGCCGACGGCGCGGCGATCGCACCCGACAGCGCCTGTTCGAGGCCGCCGGCGAGTTGATGCGTGAGCGCGACGAGATGCCCACCGTCGCGCAAATCGCCCAACGAGCCGGCGTGGTACCGCGTACGCTCTACCAGCACTTCCCTGATTCGGCGGCGCTCTACGGCGCCACCTTCGATCACTTCCTGGCCGCCGCCAACGCCACCCTGCCCGACCTGTCGTCGTCAGGGCCGCTGAAGGATCGCATCCAAGGTTTCGTCGAGCGCCGGGCTCAGATCTGCGAGGAGTGGCTACCGCTGTGGCGCGTCGGCATCCGTTTCGCCCGCCACGATCCGACCTACCGCACGCGGATCGAGAACGCGGTCGACGCGCTGCGCATCCGCATGCGGATCCTCTACGAACCCGAGCTGTCCCGGCTGTCACCCGAAGAGCAGCACCTGCTGATCGATGCTGTGACCACGCTCACCGACCACGAGGGCTGGGCCCATCTGCGCTGGATCTGCGGCTACGATTGGGAGAAGTCCTGCGCGGTGTGGCGCTTCGGCGTCGAAGCGCAATTCTCGGCGATGGCGAAAAGGGGCTGACGCGCGCCCTGTCGCGTGCTGATCTGCACGCGCTCCGGCATGGGAGGTCGCGCATGAGCAGCAACTACGATCCGAAGCGGATCCAGGCGATGGGTCGGCCGCGCGGGATGCCGTTTCGCATCACCAAGATCGGCCACGTGGTGCTGAACGTCAGCGACCTCGAGCGCTCGGCGCGCTTCTATACCGAGGTGCTGGGCTTCGAGATCTCCGACGTCTATCCCGAGACGATGATGCCGGGCGGCATGGTGTTCATGCGCTGCAACGGCGATCACCACGGCATCGCCCTGGTCGGCGCGCTCGAGGGCACCTCGACCAGCACCGAGCTGCATCACCTCGCCTTCGAGGTCGGCTCGCTCGACGAGGTGCTGCTGGCCGCCAAGCGCCTGCACGCGGCGGGCGCCACGGTCGACTTCGAAGGCCGCCGCCGCGCCGGCGTGCAGATCGCGGTGGAGTTCCGTGATCCCGACGGCCACCGGCTGGAGATCTACTGGGGTCTCGACCAGGTCGGCAGCGACGGCCAGGTGCGGCCGGCCGAGGAATGGAAGGGCGCGCGCAGCTTCGCCGACGCGATCAACGATCCCGTGCGCGGCCAGGACACCACGCTGCGCGATCCCTCGCTGGTGAACAAGGCCTAGACGACGTCCATCACCTCGACCGCGTCATCCGCCGGCGCCACCGTATCGACGGGCGGGGTGGCGACGAAATTGTGCACGCCCTCAGGCGTGGTGACGCGGCGCACGAGGCTGCGCGACTCCAGGCAATGCAGATGCGCCAGGGTCTCGCCGAAGGCGAACACCACCTGGTTGTTGTCGAGATGGCGCGCGAACAGCACCGGCACCATCTGCCAGCAGGTCGCGCCCGTCTCGCCGTAGCCGGTGATCGCCGCCAGCATCTCCGCCAGGCGTGCCTCGTGATGGGCCACGAGCTGATCCAGACGCGTATGCAGGCCAACGAAGGGGAAGCCGTGGCTCGGCAGCACCAGCGCGTCGGCTGGCAGGCGGCGGAAGCGCACGAAGCCGGTGAGGAACCAGGTCAGCGCATCGGCCATCGGCTCGTTGGGCCACACGCCGATATTGGTGCTGATCTTGGGCAGCACCTGGTCGCCGGAGATCAGCAGGTTGAGATCGGCGCACCACAGCGAGACGTGCTCGGGCGCATGGCCGCGGCCGACGATCACCTGCCAGCGATGGCCGCCCAGCGACACGCGATCACCATGCATCACGCGGTTGAACGCCGCCGGCAGCGCGCCGACGCCCTTGGAGTAGCCGCCGCGATGCAGATGGAAGGTCGCGACCTTGTCCTCCGGCACGCCGCCGCGCCTGAGGTGCGCCGCGCGAGACTCGTTGTCGTCGACCAACCCGTTGCGGATTGACTGCGCGCTCATGTAGTCGCCCAGCGACATGTAGAGCGGCGCCTGCCAGCGCTCGCATAGCCAGCCGGCCAGGCCGACATGGTCGGGATGCATGTGGGTGGCGACCACTGCCTTGACCGGCTTGCCCTTCAAGTGCGTGGCGAAGATGTGCTCCCAATGGCGCTTAGTCTCGTCGAGCTGCATGCCGCAATCGACGATGGTCCAGCCGTCGGCCTCCTCCAGGAGATAGAGGTTGATGTGATTGAGCTGGAAGGGCAGCGGCATGCGCAGCCAGTGGATGCCGGGCGCCACCTGCTTGATCTCGCCGGTAGCCGGCGCGTCGCCGCAGGGGAAGCGCAGCTGCGCCAACAGCCGCTGGGCCTGTTCGATATGATCGGGCATCGGTCAAATCCGAATGAATGTACGTTTATGGTGCGATGCAGCAATCTACGCGCCGCGACCTCGAGTGTCATCCCCGGGGCGTGAGTGCCCGCCATGCGATATCGCGGCGGCAGAAGCCTTCCGGCCAGTCGATCCGGTCCACCGCCGCGTAGGCACGCCGCCGCGCCTCCTCGACCGTGGGCGCCATGGCCGTGACGTTCAGCACACGCCCGCCATTGGCCAGTATGCGATCGCCGTCACGTTTGGTGCCGGCGTGGAAGACGGCGACGCCTTCGACCTTGCCCGCCGCCTCCAGGCCGTGGATCTCACTGCCGCGCTGCGGGTTGTCGGGATAACCCTTGGCCGCCATCACCACCGACAGGGCCGTCTCGTCGTGCCAACGCAGGTCGAAATGCGCCAGTTCTCCATCGGCCGCGGCCAGCAGGGCCGGCACGATGTCGGATTTCAGCCGCATCATCAGCACCTGGCATTCGGGGTCGCCGAAGCGGCAGTTGTACTCGATCAGCTTCGGCCCGCTCTTCGTCAGCATCAGCCCGGCGAACAACACGCCCCGGAACGGCGCGCCCTCGGCCTTCATCGCCCGCACTGTCGGCAGGATGATCTCGTCCATCACGCGGCGCGCGACTTCAGGCGTCACGCAGGGCGCGGGCGAATAGGCACCCATGCCGCCGGTGTTGGGCCCGACATCGCCGTCGCCGACGCGCTTGTGGTCCTGCGCGGCGACCAGCGGCAGCACGTGCTCACCATCAATCAGGGCGAAAAAGCTGGCCTCCTCGCCCTCCATGAATTCCTCGATCACCACCGAGCTGCCGGCAGTACCGAAACGGTTGCCGGCCAGCATGTCCTTCATGGCGGCAACCGCCTCGGCCTCGTCTTTGGCGATGATCACGCCCTTGCCGGCGGCAAGACCATCAGCCTTCACCACGATCGGTGCGCCCTTCCACAGGTTGTCCTGGCGGCGGATATAGGCCTCGGCCGCGTCGACCTCGGTGAAGCGCTCGTACGTCGCGGTCGGGATGCCGTACTTGCGGCACAGGTCCTTGGTGAAACCCTTTGAGCCCTCCAGCCGCGCCGCCGCCGCCGACGGGCCGAACACCTTGATTCCGGCCTCCACCAGTCGATCCGCCAAACCCGCGACCAGCGGCGCCTCGGGCCCGACGACCACGAAGTCGATCGCCTCGCGCCTTGCGAGGTCCACCAGAGCGTCGACATCCTCCTGCCCGACCGCGATGCATTCCGCAACCTCGGCGATCCCGGCGTTGCCAGGCGCACAGATCAACCGGTCGCACAACGGCGAGGCCGCGATGGCCCAGCACAGCGCATGCTCGCGCCCGCCGTTCCCGACCACCATGATCCGCATGAAGGCGCTCCCCGAAGCTTGAAAATACCAACCGGCAGGCCCAATATGACCATGGTCATGACCATAGTCACTAAGGAGGTGCCGCCATGACTAAAGTCATGAAGGCATCCGAGTGCAAGGCGAAGTTGCTCGCGGTGCTCGACGAGGTCGCCGCCACCGGCGAACCGGTCACGGTGACCAAGAACGGCAAGGCAGTTGCCCAGATCGTATCGATGGTCGTCAGGCCGGCGGCGATCACAGGTGCTCTCAAAGGCTCGTTTGCCATCGTCGGCGATATCATCTCGTCTAGCGAGCCCGACTGGGACGAAGACCGCGAGTACCGCAACATCACGGGACGGCTCCATGAGGCTCCTGCTCGATACGCACGCGATCATCTGGCTGACGCAGGACGAGCCGAGGCTGGGTCAAAAGGCGCGCGCGGCGTGCGAAAGCGCGTTCGCCGCCAGTGACCTGCTGATCTCGACGGTCACCTACTACGAGATCGTCGATCTGGTGCGCAAGAAGCGGCTGGAGCGAGTGATCGATGTCGAACAATGGCGTCAGCGCCTGCTCCAGATCGGAGTCGTCGAGATTCCGGTCTCGGGGGCGATCGCCGTTTCCGCCGCACGCCTCGAGGAGTTCCATAAGGATCCTTGGGATCGCATCATCGTCGCAACCGCACTGGCGGAAACGTCAGCGGTGGTGACAGCCGACGAAGACATCCTGGATTGGCGGGGTACGGTAGAACGCGTGGACGCCCGCTGCTAAAGCGAGGTCTATAGTATCGCCGTGACTGACGCCGCCCTGGAAACCACCGGCCACAATTCGCCGGAGTTCACCGTCTCGGAGCTGGCCTTCGCGCTCAAGCGCGAGGTCGAGCAGGCCTTCCCGCGCGTGCGCGTGCGCGGCGAGATCTCGCAGCCCAGCTTCCCGCGCTCCGGCCACTGCTATTTCCGGCTCAAGGACGCTGACGCCGTGCTCGACGCGGTGTGCTGGAAGGGCGGCATCCCGCGCCTGGGGCTGAAGATCGAGGAAGGCCTCGAGGTGATCGCCTCGGGCCGAATCACGACCTATCCCGGCAGCTCGAAATACCAGATCGTCGTCGACCGGCTGGAGCTCGCGGGGCAGGGTGCGCTGCTGAAGCTCCTGGAGGAGCGGCGCAAGAAGCTCACCGCCGAGGGCCTGTTCGCCGCCGAGCGCAAGCGCGCCCTGCCCTTCCTACCTGAGGTGATCGGCGTGATCACCTCGCCGTCGGGCGCGGTGATCCGCGACATCTTGCATCGCCTGGCCGACCGCTTCCCGCGCCATGTACTGCTGTGGCCGGTCTCGGTGCAGGGCGAGCGCGCCGCCGGCGAGGTCGCTGCCGCGATCGAAGGTTTTAACGCGCTGTCGTCAAGTGGCGCGGTGCCGAGGCCCGACCTGCTGATCGTCGCGCGCGGTGGCGGCAGCCTGGAGGATCTCTGGGCCTTCAACGAGGAGATCGTGGTGCGCGCCGCGGCCGCCTCGGCGATCCCGCTGATCTCCGCCGTGGGCCACGAGACCGACACTACCCTGATCGACTACGCCTCCGATCACCGCGCGCCCACGCCCACCGCCGCCGCCGAGAAGGCGGTACCAGTGCGCGCCGAATTGCTCGGCGACCTGCGCGAGCACGACGGACGCCTGCTCAACGCGCTCACCCGCCGGCTGCGTGAAGCAGAGACCGAGCTGGCCGGCCTGTCGCGCGGCCTGCCCGATCCGCGCCGCCTGATCGAGGAGCGCGCTCAGCGCGTCGATGATTCGGCCGAGCGGCTGGCCAAGGCGACGGTCAACCTCGTCGCTTTGAGACGCTCAAGCTTCGACGGGCTAAGTGGTCGTCTGCGCACGCCACACGAGGTGATCGAGCGCAAGACCCGCGAGCTTGCCGAGGAATGGCGCGTGCTGCTGGGTGGCCTGCGCCGTTACGCCAGCGAGACGCGCCAGACCGGCGAGCGGTTGGGGGATCGCGCCACGGCGCTGGGTGAGCGCCTGTCGCGAGCCGTTGCCGCATTGGCGGAGCAGCGCACTGCGCGGCTCGACTCGCTCGGCAAGCTGCTCGACAGCTATTCCTTCAAGGGCACGCTGGCGCGCGGCTTCGCGCTGGTGCGCGATGCGGCGGGTACGCCGATACTGAGCGCTGCGGGAGCGGCGCCGGGCGCCGAGGTCAGCATCGAGTTCGGCGACGGCAAGGTCGGTGCGACGATCGATGGCACGTCAAAGCCTGCTGTCCCGTCACGCCCGGCGAAGACGCCGCCGCGGAGCGGTGGTCCGCAAGGCAGCTTGTTCTAGAGATCTGGGAGGAAAGACGACATGAGCGCGGTGAAGTTCCAGCAGCTCGGCACCGAGACCATCCAGCAGCTGATGTATGCCAGCACCGCCACGGTGACCATGCAGCTGATGAAGCGCGGGCTGCGCACGATGGCGATCAACCTGAAGCCGGTGAACCCGACGGCCACGCGCATGGTCGGCCCGGCCTATACGCTGCGCTACATCCCCGCGCGCGAGGACATCGACCTGCCGCCCAAGCCGAGCGATCCGGAGAACGCGCAGAAGCACGCGGTCGAGAACGCGCCGCCGGGCAGCGTGCTGGTGGTCTCGACCGGGCCCGAACTGCGCTCCGGCACCTTCGGCGACATCCTGGTGGCGCGCATGCTGGTACGCGGCGTCGCCGGTATCGTCTCCGACGGCGCGATGCGCGACGTGCCGGTGGTCTCCAAGATGAAGCTGCCGGTGTTCTCGGCCTGCAACGCCGCGCCGCCGAGCATGACCACGTTGCATCCGGTCGACGTGCAGGTGGCGATCGGTTGCGGCGGCGTGCCGGTCTATCCCAACGACATCGTCGTCTCGGACGCCGATGGCGTGGTGGTGATCCCGCGCCACATGGCGGCCGAGCTGGCGCGCGATGCCTTCGAGCAGGAGCGGCTGGAGAAATTCGTCGCGCTGCGGGTGAAGCAGGGCCACACGATCCCCGGCCTCTACCCGCCCAATGACGACAACAAGGCGCTGTACCAGAAGTGGATCGAAGCCGGCGAGCCGGAGGACTGAGCGCCTAGGGCTTGCCGGCAGCCGTCGCCGGCCCGACCTGGCTCGGAACGGTCTGCCCCTGACTCCCCCAGACCGATGCGGCATCGGCGATCGGCGCGAGATTGTCGCGGAACATCTCCGCAGTGCGGCGCCAGGAATAGCGCATCGCATGCGCGCGGCACTGGCTGCGGTCCAGCGTCAATGCCTTCAAGGCGGCGGCCTTCAAATTGTCGTCGAGCACGGCCACCGGCGTGCCGCCCAACACGTCGAGCGGGCCGGGCACCGGATAGGCCGCGACGGGCAGACCTGAAGCCAGCGCCTCGAGCAACACTAGGCCGAAGGTGTCGGTGCGGCTGGGGAAGACGAAGACATCGGCGGCGCGATAGAGCGCGGCCAGCTCGGCGCCGTGCTTGTGGCCGGTGAAGCGCACCTCGGGATAGCGTGCCTTGAGCTTCTCCAGCAGCGGCCCGCCGCCCACGACCCACTTCGTGCCCGGCAGGTCGAGCTTGAGGAAGGCCTTGATGTTCTTCTCGACGGCGACGCGGCCGACATAGAGGAAGATCGGTCGCGTCGCATCCTCGGGCGTCGGCCCGGCCTCGCGCGGCGTAAAGAGGTCGAGATCCACGCCGCGTGTCCAGGCCACGATGTTGGAGAAGTTTCGCGCGGCGAGATCGGCGCGGATCGTCTCGGTCGACACCATGATCGCGCGCGACGGTGCATGGAAACGCCGCACGATGGCGTAGGTCCAGGCCAGCGGGAAGAACATGCGCGCGCGCACGTATTCGGGGAAGCGCGTGTGATAGGCCGTGGTGAATGGCAGCTTGCGGCGCAGGCACATGCGGCGCGCGGCGAAGCCCAGCGGTCCCTCGGTGGCGATGTGAATCGCGTCGGGCGCGAATTTGTGGATCAGGTGCTCCAGCCGCCGGCCCGGCAGCAGCGCGAGACGGATCTCCGGATAGGTCGGACAGGGAATGGTGGTGAAGCGATCGGGGCCGAAGACCTCGACAGTGTGGCCCAGCGCCACCAACTCGCCACGCACCGCATCGAGGGTGCGCACCACGCCGTTGACTTGCGGAAACCAGGCGTCCGAGACGATTGCGATGCGCAAGCTTTCCCCGTCGTTGTTATTCGGCGGCCAGTCGCGGTTCCTGGTCGCGTGTCGGGATCGTGGCGGCAGACTCCGCGGTCCAACGCAGGATCGACATGCGGCCGTCGAAATCCTCGACCAGCGCCGTGCAGCTCTCGACCCAGTCGCCGTCGTTGCAGTAGGTGATGCCGTCGATGGTGCGGATCTGCGCGTGGTGGATATGGCCGCAGACCACGCCGTCGACCTCGCGCCGCTTGGCCTCGGCGGCTACCGCCTTCTCGAAGTCGCCGATGTAGCTGACCGCGTTCTTGACCTTGTACTTCAGCCACGCCGACAGCGACCAGTAAGGCAGACGCAGCATGCGGCGGATCGAGTTCATCATCACGTTGAGCCTGAGCGCAAAGGCGTAGGCCCAGTCGCCAAGGATCGCCAGCCAGCGCGCGTAGCGCACGACCGCGTCGAACTCATCGCCGTGGATGATCAACAGGCGCTTGCCGTCGGCGGTCTCGTGGATCGCCTCGCGCATCACCTGCACGTCGCCGAAAGTCAGGCCGCAATAGTCGCGCGCCGCTTCGTCGTGGTTGCCGGGCACGTAGATCACGTGCGTGCCCTTGCGCGCCTTGCGCAGGACTTTTTGCACAACATCGTTGTGGGCCTGTGGCCAGTACCACCAGCGCTTAAGGCGCCAGCCATCTACAATGTCGCCCACCAGATAGAGGTGGTCGCTCTCATTGTGCTTGAGGAAATCGAGCAACAGCTCGGCCTGACATCCGCGCGTGCCAAGATGGATGTCAGAGAGGTATATGGTGCGCCAGTACTGGACCATGACACGCCATTAGTTGCGTTGCCCTGTGGATACTCCTTGGCCGTGATGCTTTAATGACGACCATGCAACCGCTCCGTTTCGTTGTGATCCGCAACCCCGTTGCCGGACGTCGCAATCCCTCACTGTTGCGCCGCACCCTGCGGACGCTGGCCCAAGCCGGCCATCGGGTCGAAATCCACGACACCGCCCGGCGCGGCGATGCCGAGCGGCTGGCGCGTAACGCTCAAGGTGACGACAGGCTCCGTATCGTCGCCGCCGGTGGCGACGGCACCATCAACGAGGTGGTGAACGGGCTGATGTTACGAAACGATGACGCTACGCCTCCCCTGGGCATCCTGCCCTTGGGCACGGCCAACGTGCTCGCGGGCGAGGTCGGCCTGTGCCTGCGGCCTGTCTCGGTGGCGCAGACGCTGATTTCGACCGAGCCGACCCTGGTCCATGTTGGCAGGCTGAGCACCACCTCGGGGTCCGTTCGCCATTTTTCGCTGATGGCTGGCGCCGGTTTCGACGCCAAGGTCGTGGCTGGCGTCGACGGCGAGCTGAAGCGTCGGCTGGGCAAGGGCGCCTATGTTTGGCGTTCGGCGGTGGAGATGACGCGGCCGGTCGACGCGCTCTATGCCGTCGACATCGACGGCGTGCGCCACGAGGCAGCCTCGGTGATCGTCACCCGTGCCCGCCGCTATGGCGGGCCCTACCAGATCGCGCCCGATGCCGATCTGCGCATGCCGGGCCTAACCGCCTGCCTGTTCGAGCGCGGCGGCCGCTACAACGTGCTGCGCTACGGCGCGGCGCTGCTGCGCGGCCGCCTGCCGCGCACGCCGGGCTTCCGCGTCGTGCCTGCGACCTCGGTGCGCATCGTGCCGCTGGTCAATGGGAACGGGCACCGCGAGCCGGTGCAGATCGATGGCGACGACGCCGCCGACCTGCCGGTCACCGTCGACGTCGCGCCGCGTCAGCTACGGCTCCTAATGCCGAATTAGGGCGCCGCCGCGCGCAGGCGCGCCAACGTCTCCAGCGAGGGATGGCCGTCGGCCACCAGCCCGGCACGGATCTGGAAGACGCGTAGCGAGGCGCGGGTCTTGGGCCCGATCAGCCCGTCGGCCTCCTCGCTGTAGAGCGCGAGCTTGATCAGCCGCTGCTGCATATCGATCGCTGTGTCGCGCGAGATCGGCTGATCGTCGGGCGGCGAATCGCGCATCAGGCCCGGCCCGCCGGCGATCTGCCGTGCCAGCACGCCGACCGACAGGGCGTAGAGCACCGAGCGGTTCCAGACCATGATTGTCTTGAAATTCGGCAACATCAGGAAGGCCGGCCCGCGGTGACCGGCGGGAATGCCGATCGCGGCGCGGTCAGCGAAGTCCGGCAGCGGCCGGCCGTCGGCCTGAGTCACGCCCAGCGCGCGCCATTCGCGCGCTGTGCGCTCCTCGTTGAGATCGATGCGGTCATAAGGGAAGCCCTGCGGCAGGCTGACTTCGATATGCGAATCCTGGCCGCGCTGCCAGCCGCTCTTGTTCAGGAAATTGGCCGAGGAGGCGAACACGTCCGGCAAGCTGCGCCACAGATCGATCCGGCCGTCGCCATCGCGATCGACGCCGTAGCGCACGAAGGTCGAGGGCATGAACTGCGTGTTGCCCATGGCGCCCGCCCACGAGCCCTTCATCTGCGCCGCCTGCATGTGCTGGGAGGCGAGAATGCGCAGCGCCTGCACCGTCTCGCCGGCGAAGAACTGCGCGCGGCGCGTACGGCAGGCGAGCGTGGCGACCGAACGCACGACGGAGAAATCGCCGACGAAGGTACCGTAGCCGCTCTCCAGACCCCAGAACGCCACGAGGTAGTGCGGCTGCACGCCGTAGTCGCGTTCGACCGTCTGCAGCAGCGCACGATGTTGCGCCAGCATCTGCCGGCCCTTGGCGATGCGCTCGGGTGAGATCGCATTGGCGAGGTAGCGCGACAGGGTCAGCGTAAATTCGGGCTGGCGGCTGTCGAGGTCGAGCACGCGCTGGTCGGGCGTCAGGCCGCTCAGCGCCTGGTCGGCGACCGAGTCGGGCACGCCCTCGCGCAGCGCCATGGCCTTGATGTTGCCGAGGCAGGCCTGGAAATCCGCACCCTGGATCTGCTGGACGACAGCCGGCGCCGAGTTGGTCGGCGACGGCGCGGCCTGCTGGTTCTGCGCATGCGCGGCGCAGCCAGCGAGACCCGCGGCCAGCAGCAAGGTGAGGATCGGGTCGGGCGTACGCGTCGTGTTCATGGTGGCGCGCACTCTAGTGGGGAAAGCGCGCCGGGGGAATCCTCAGCGAAGCGAACGCGCCGTTTCACGGATGATTTCCCACGCCTTTTCGACGTGAGCGCGCCGGGTATCCGTCTGGCCGACTGAAAAGCGGATGGTGGCCCGCCCACCCGTCTTGCCCGGCGTCAGATACATCCGCCCATCATCGTTGAGCGCCGCCAGCAGCCGCGCGTTGAGCGCGTCGAGCTCGGCAGGATCCTCGACGTCCTCGGGATGATAGCGGAAGACCACCAGCGCCAGTTTGGCTGGCGCCATCACCTCGAAATCCTCGCTGGCCTCGATCCAGGAAGCGAATTCCTGTGCTGAAGCGATGTGCTGGCGGATCGTGGCCTGCAGCCCCTCGACGCCATAGGCGCGGATCACGAACCACAGCTTCAGCGCGCGGAAGCGCCGGCCCAACGGCACGCCCCAGTCGCGGTAGTCGATGACGCGGCCCTGCTCCGCCGTGTCGAAATAGACACGCTGGATCGCAAACGTATCGAGCAGCGCCTGCGGATCGCGCACGAAATAGGCGGTGCAGTCGAAATTGGTGAATAGCCATTTGTGCGGGTTCAGCACCACGCTGTCGGCGCGCTCGCAGCCCTTCATCAGGTGCCGCGCCTCCGGCACCACGAAGGCGCTACCCGCCCAGGCGGCATCGACATGCAGCCATAGGCCTTCGCGCTCGCAGATGTCGGCCAGCGCATCGACGCGATCGAAGCCGCCATTCGCTGTGCCGCCCACCGTCGCAGTCACAAGCAGCGGCGTGCGTCCGGCAACGCGATCGGCAGCGATCGCCTGCTGCAGCAGATCGATGCGGATGCCGAAATCCTCGTCGATGGGGATGCTGCGCAGGTTCTCGGAGCCCAGCCCGGCGATGCGCACGTCCTTCTCGATCGAGGAATGCGTCTCGGCCGAGCAGTAGGTGGTGAAGGCACCGGCATCGTTCAGTCCGGCGCGGTTGCCGCGCCCCTGCAGCGCGCGCTCGCGCGCCGTCAGGATGGCGCAGAGCGTGGCGGCGGAAGCCGCGTCCTGGATCACGCCGGTGAAGCTTGGCGGCAAGCCGATCATGTCGCGCAGCCATTGCATCACACGGGTTTCCAGCTCGGTGGCCGCCGGCGAGGTCTGCCACAGCATGCCGTTGACACCCAACGTCGACATCAGCATCTCGGCCAGCACCGAAGGCCGGCTGGAATTGGCGGGGAAGTAGGCGAAAAAGTTGGGGTGCTGCCAATGCGTGATGCCGGGCATCACGATGCGGCGAAAATCATCGAAGATCGCCTCGAACGTCTCGCCCTGCTGCGGCGCGGTCGTCGGCAGCTGGCCAATGACCTCGCCGGGCGCCACGCGCGACTTCACCGGCAGGCTCTCGACCGTGCCCATGTAATCGGCCATCCAGTCGACCAGCCGGTGTGCGTGGCGGCGGAATTCTTCGGCGTCCATGGGGCGAAGCTCCATTCACGAAGGCGGGATCATCATGCATGATCGCGGCCAGGAGGACAGCCGATGGGCGCCCTGACACCGGACCAAATCGCCATCTACCGCGAGCGCGGCTACATCGTGCTGCCGCATGTGCTGTCGAGCGAACAGCTCAGCCGGCTGCGGCAGGTGCTGGCCTCGATCCTCGAGCGCGCGCACGGCGTGAGCGCCAACGATGCGATCTTCGATCTCGAGGACAGCCATAAGCTCGACCGGCCGCGCGTGCGCCGCGTGAAGAAGCCACATGACGTCGATCCCTTCTTCATGGAGCTGGTGCGCTCGCCGGCGATCCTTGATCCGGTGAAGTCGCTGCTGGGCCCTTCGATCCGTTTCCAGAACAGCAAACTGAACCTAAAGAGTGCGGAGTTTGGCGCTGCAGTCGAGTGGCACCAGGATTGGGCCTATTACCCCTACAGCAACGACGATGTATTGGCCGTGGGCGTGACGCTCGATGACATGACACGCGACAATGGACCGATGCTGCTGCTTCCGGGCTCGCATCGTGGGCCGGTCTACGACCATCACGTCAACGGCCGCTTCGTCGGCGGTTTCGATCCGCTGAAGGCCGGCCTCGACGTATCGCCAGCGGAACCAGTGATTGCGCCGGCCGGCTCGATCAGCCTGCACCATGTCCGGCTGGTGCACGGCTCCGACCTCAACCGCTCAGGCGCCGATCGCCGCTTTCTGCTCTACGAGCTGGCGGCGGGCGATGCCTGGCCATTGGCCGGTGGCTACGCGCATTACAGTGACTGGGAGGAGTTCAACAGCCGGCTGATCTGCGGCACGCCGACCAACACGCCACGGCTCGCCGACGTACCGGTGCGCATGCCGCTACCGGCGGCGCTCGACCCGAGCTCGCTCTACCAGGCGCAGAAGGGGTTGGAGCGACGCAGCTTCCAGAGCTACGCCGACTCCGCCGATGCTAGTAGTCGTCCGAACTAGAGCCGCCGCTGTCGCCGCTATCCCAGCCGCCGCTGGAATCGCTGCCGCTGTCGGAGTTGTCCCAGCCGCCGGAATGATCGGCCGAGCCCGCATCGTCCGCTTGGTACCCTGAGTCGCGCTCCTGGTTGCCGTAGTCGCGTTCGGGCGTGAGATTGTTGGCGATCTGATCGCCTGAGCCCGCTTGCGGATTGCCCCAAGGCGAGTTGGTCATGCCCTGACCGCCGCCCATGAAGCTCTGGCTGCCAGCACCCATGCCGTGCCCGCCGCTGAACATCGAGGACAGGCCGTGATAGAGCAGCGCGCCACCGGCGACGCCTGCTGCGACGCCGGCTGCGGTGCGCAGGAAGCTGCCGCCACCCCCCGGCGCCGGTGCCTGCAGCGGAGGCTGGGCGTAACCTTGCTGCTGCGGCGCATAGCCGCCAGGCTGCGGCACCGGTCCGCCGCTGCGCGGCATCATGGACTGCCCGGGCTGCGGCGCCGGACGGTTGCCACCGCCCAGCAGGCCGCCCAGGAAGCTGGTGGGCTTGGCGGCCGCGGCTTCCTTGGCCTGCGCCACTTCGCGCTCGAGCTCCTGGATGCGTGCCTGGGCGCCTTCCAGCGACATGTTCTGCACCAGCGCGGTCTGAACCAGCAAATACGGCGCGTCCGGCTGGGCCTGGACCGCGGCCTTGATCAGCGCCTCGGCCTCCGGGTCCTTGGGCTGCCCGCCGGCCTGTTTCAGGCGGTCAAGCAGCTGGCTGATCATGTCTTTTTCCTGCGGCGTCATGGAGAACCTCTCGGCGTGGAAGTCGGTCCGCAACTACGCTGCTAGGTGGTGATTGACCGGCCGATTGCCAGCCGGAATTGGCAATATGATGTTGCCGGACAGAGATCTGGCTGCGCTTGGCATCGACGCTTAGCCTGAAGACTGAGAAAGATGGAGCTTCGAAAGCGTAACAGCGCCTTGAATGATAGAAACCTCCGAAAGACTAAAGGTTCGGAACCAAGGGCGAAAATCGGGGGACCGCCACTGCGGCGCTGCAGCCATTAGCCTACCAAGATGTCCACCGCTGGGATGCTTGACGATGCGCTCAATGATCTCCTTGTCGTGGAAGTCATCGTCATTAGCCAAGTAGCAAAGCTCAATCGCATTTGCGCTTTTTCCGATAAGGTACGGAGTGGTCTGCCCGCCGCGCGATCCTACCTCACCCGCGATGTGAGCCATCTCAATTGCGACGTGGCTCTCCGGGAACAAGCGCAGCAATAAGTCGTAGCAACGTCGCCTAACTTCTGTGTCGAGCACAATGGCGACGCCACTTGCGACAAACTCCCATACCGGCTTTGGCCCAAAAGTCTCCCCGGACCAATAGGCGCCAATCCAACCACAGTCTCTAAGCCTTATTCGGCCGGTGTTATCCGTCTTCGCGTAGGTAATCCAATTGGCATCTACGCAGGACGGCAGCTGTCGACAACGCAAGTCGAGCTCAAGCAAGTTATCCTCGACAAAGTGGTCTGCCCATCTCTGCTCAAGGACCTCCAAAGCCTCTTGCCGACCACGGAAGAAGTACATCCCACGCAGGCGTGATATCTGCGACTGAAATGCTCGCCTTCGCATCTCCTCAATCACTACTTCATTAAACAACCGCGCATTGTCTTGATGCTGGATCATTCCGGCGAGCATGTAGGACACTGCGGTTCGCGAGACAGTTTCATCCGGATGAGCAAAGTCGGCGGAAACTAACAAACCACGCATCACTGCCCAAGCCACAGCCGGATGGCTAAGGTCCAAGTACGCGAATACACGCAGCCGCTCAACCACGCTATTCGCCGGCGATCGTCATGCCGTCGATCCTGAGCGTCGGGGCGTTGGTGCTGAACTTGAACTGCAGGTCGCTGGCCGGGGTGATGTGGCGGAACATGTCCTTGAGGTTGCCAGCCACCGTCACGCCGCTCACCGGCCAGGCAAGCTCGCCCTTCTCGATCCAGAACCCCGACGCGCCGCGGCTGTAGTCGCCGGTGACGCCGTTCACGCCGAAGCCGATCAGGTCGTTGATGTAGAGGCCGCGCCTGATGCCGCCGATCAGCGACTTCACCGACTCCTTGCCTTTCTCGAGATAGAGATTGCTCGTCGTGGCGCCGCCGCCCCAGGAACCATGGCCCGTGGGTTCCAGGCCGAGCTGGCGCGCCGAGTTCAGGTCGAGCAGCCAGGTGGTGAGCTTGCCGTCCTCGATCAAATTCATGCGCTTGGTCGGCAGACCCTCGCCATCGAACGGGCGCGAGCCGGACTTGCGCTTGCGATGCGGGTCATCGACCACGCGCAGGCCCTTGCTGAAGACCTGCTTGCCGAGCTTGTCGAGCAGGAACGAGGTCTGGCGCGCGATGCTGCGGCCGTTGATGGCGCTCGCGAGGTGACCGAGCATGCCGCCGGAGATGCGCCGGTCGTAGATCACGGGATAGCGCCCGCTCTTGATCTTGCGCGGATTGAGTCGCTTCACCGCGCCGCGACCGGCATTGCGTCCCAGCATCTCGGGCTTGTCGAGGTCCTCGGTGTAAACCGCCTGCGACCAGTCGTAGTCACGCTCCATGCCGACGCCCTCGCCGGCCAGCACCGAGACGTCGATGCCGTAGCTGCCGTAGCGATACTCGCCGGCGAAGCCGTTGCTGGCCGCCAGCGCGACGCGACCGCCCGACCAGCCGGCGTTGGCGCCTTCGGAGTTGGTCACGCCCTTCACCGCGCGCGCGGCATCCTCGGCGCGTTGGCACCAGTCCTGCAGCGTGGCGACGCTGGCTTCCTTGCCGTCGTCGAGATCGAGTTCCGGCCAGTCGCGCGCGATGCGGTCCTCGGGCGCCAACCCGCAAAAGGGATCCTCGGGCACGACGCGCGCCATCGCCGTGGCGCGCTCGGCCAGCGTCTTCAGGCTCGCCGGATCGAAATCGGTCGACGACACGATCGCCATGCGCTTGCCGATGAAGACGCGCAGCGACAGGTCGCGGCTTTCGCTGCGCTCCAGCTTCTCGCGCACGCCCAGCCGGATGCCGACCGAGAGCTGCGAACTTTCCGCGACATAGGCATCGGCGGCATCGGCGCCGGCATCCTTGGCCCAGCGCAGCAGGTCGTTGAGCAGGTTGGTGTCGACCGACGCGCCGTTGCCACGCGCGGCTGCCTTCTTGGCGGCCGGTGCCTTCTTCTTTGCCGCGACCTTGCGCTTCGCCTTGGCCATGAATTCCTCGTACGCTGGTGGGCGGCGATCCTATTGAATTCCTACTGGCTGCGCACGCGCTGTACGGCAGCGCGCCAGCCGGTATAGCGCCGATTGCGGCTGCCGAGATCCTCGGCCGGCGCGAAGGCACGATCGAGTGCCCAGCTTTCGCCGATCGAGTCCAGTGACGGAAAGAGACCGGCCTTGAAGCCGGCCAGGAACGCCGCGCCCAGTGCGGTGGTTTCCGTGACTGTGGGCCGCTCGACCGCCACGCCCACGGTGTCGGCCAGGCGCTGCATCAGCGCGTCGTTGACCACCATGCCGCCGTCGACACGGACCGAACCGACCTCGGCACCATCGGCTTTCATCGCCTCGATCAGGTCGCGCGTCTGGTAACAGACCGAATCCAGGGTGGCGCGCGCGATCTCGGCTGGGCCGGTGTCGCGGGTAAGCCCGAGCAGCGCACCCCGTGCATCGGCGTCCCAGTACGGCGCTCCCAGCCCGACGAAGGCTGGCACCATGTAGACGCCTGAATCGGGCCGCGCGCCCGCAGCCAGCGACTCGACATCCGCGGATTTGGCGATCAGCTTCAGCCCGTCGCGCAGCCACTGCACCGCGGCGCCGGCGATGAAGATGCTGCCCTCCAGCGCGTAGGTTGCCTTGCCGTCGATGCGATAGGCGATGGTCGTCAGCAAGCGGTTCTTCGAGCGCACCAATGTGGAGCCAGTGTTGAGCAGTGCGAAGCAGCCGGTGCCGTAGGTGCTCTTGATCATGCCCGGTTTCAGGCAGGCTTGGCCCACGGTCGCCGCCTGCTGGTCGCCGGCGATGCCGAGGATCGGCAGCGGCGTGCCGAACAGGGCCGCCGTCGTAGTGCCGAACTCAAAGGCGTTGTCGACGACCTCCGGCAGCATGGCGTGCGGGATGCCGATGGCGCGCAGCAGGTCGAGGTCCCAGCGCTGGTGGCGGATGTTGTAGACCATGGTGCGGCTGGCAT
Source organism: Alphaproteobacteria bacterium (assembly GCA_019239835.1). Lineage (GTDB taxonomy): Bacteria > Pseudomonadota > Alphaproteobacteria > Reyranellales > Reyranellaceae > JAFAZJ01. Next base: position 20,168 of record JAFAZJ010000186.1, read on the forward strand.
TGGTCGCATCGCTGCGATGGACCTTGCCGCCACTCAGCCGCCACAGCAGGAACGACTCGATCGTGCCGACCGCGAGCTTGCCCGCCTCCGCCGCATCGCGCGCGCCGGCGACATTGTCGAGGATCCAGGCGATCTTGGTGGCCGAGAAATACGGATCGAGCAGCAGGCCGGTGCGCTCGTTGACCTCCGGCTCCAGCCCGGCCTCGCGGAAACGCGCGCAGACATCCGATGTGCGCCGGTCCTGCCAGACGATGGCGTTATGAACCGCGTTGCCCGTCGCGCGCTCCCACACCACCACCGTCT
>JAFAZJ010000221.1 GCA_019239835.1 Alphaproteobacteria bacterium
CAACCGGGGAACAGCGGCATAGCGGTGGGAGGACCGTTCGTCGCGCCACCCAGTGACAACACTCAATTCGCGGGGACTTTCGTCCGCACGAATCTTCGACCGACCAACAACATGCAGTTCAACGGCTGCGTGATGAGCTCGTTCAACTGCACCATCATCCCAGTCAATTTCGACATCACGAACCTTATTCCAGAATATTTCACCATCGGCTTCACCGGCGACACGCTCGATGATTCGAGCCTGGTCCTGGTCAACCAGGGCAACGAGGAGCTGATCGACGATAGGCGGCGCAAGCGCCAACGTGGCGCCGCAGGGAGGACCCAATGATGTTCATCTCCAGGCCCATTGCGGCCGCACTGTTCGGCCTTTCGCTGGTTGCCTTGACCGGCCCGGCCTTCGCCCAGTCGGCGCCGCCGGCTACCGGCGGCATGCAAGCCAGCCCGCACTGCGCGAAGTTCAGCGACAAGGAGCGCGAGCAGTACCAGGCGTATATGCGCGTCGGCGCGCGCCGCAACGTCGAGGAGAATTTCACCTCGGCCGAGCAGAATTTCCGGCAGGCGCTGGCGTTGCACCAGAAGGTCTGCGGCCGCGACGATCCCGGCCAGACCGACGCCCTGATCCATCTGGCGCTGCAGATCAGCAACCAGGCGCGTTTCGACGAGGCGGATCCGATGTTCGCGCGCGCCGACCGCATGGCCCGCGGCACCGATGCGCTGGTCGCCGTACGTGCGCAGCACTACAAGGCCGTGCATCTTGCCAACCAAGGCAAGGATAAGGAGGCGATCGACCTCGCGCTGGCGACGGAGAAAGCGTACTTCGCCCTGGCGCCGGAGCTCGTGGCATTGCTCGACTACAAGCCGACCGCCACGTCGAGCGGCAGCTCGGGCCTGGGCGCGCCGCGCCAGCGCTTCGCCGATCCGCGCGCGCATCAGCGCGTGATCCAGGGCACGGCGGTGAGCGGTACCGGTCAGCTCGCAGCCCAGGGCATTTCGGAGCTGATGCGGCTGCGCGCCCTGCTTGCGCTCAATCTCGATCAGCCCGCCGAGGCGCGCTCCCTGTCGCAGCACGCGGCCTCGCTGCTGGCTGGCGTGGGAATCGATCCGGGCGGCGTGCGCTGGCGTGCCATTCGCGTCGCTGGCCTCGGGGCCGCCGACGAAAAGCGCTTCAGCGTCGCGGTGGCCGATCTCAGCGACTCCGCGCGCGGCCTCAATACGCAGCTCAAGAACTCGCAGCCCGCCGGGCGCACCTTCATGGATGCCGGCCGGGCCCAGCTCGCCCAGGGCAACGTCGGCGGCGCCATCTCCGAGTTCCGGCGCGGCGCCGAGGTGCTGCGGGCTGAACGCAACCTGGTGCCGGCCGAAGCGGTCGAGCCGTACCTGACGGCGCTCATGCGCCAGAACAGTCCCAACAGCGCGCGCGAGATGTTCGATGCCGCCCAGCTGATCCGCAACGGCCTGACGGCGAACTTCCTCGCCGCCGCCGCCGTGCGTCTGGGCGACTCGAACCAGCAGGTCGCAGCTCTGCAGGCGATCGAGACCGAACTCGCCTCGCTCGCCCAGCGGCGCGACAACGCCGTCAATCGCAATGCCGACCAGGCCACGATCGACGGGCTGGATTCGCAGATCGACGAACGGCGCCTGGCGCGCAACAAGGCCGAGGAAGCGGTGCGCGCCAGCCTGCCGAACTACTTCCAGCTGATCCAGGGCCAACCCCGCGCGAGCGACGTGCTGGCGGTGCTGCGCCCGGATGAAGGCTTCGTGCAGATCGTTCTTGGGCAGGACCGCAGTTTCGGCTTCCTGCTGACGCATGGCGAGGTCCAGGTCTGGTCAGTGTCACTGACGCTCGGCCAGGCGGAAGCCGAGGTGTCGAAGCTGCGCGGCGCCTTCACGCCCAACGCGCGGGGTGAGCTGCCGCAGTTCGACGTCGCCGCCGCGCACGACTTGTTCAAGCGGCTGCTCGGGCCGGCGACACGGAACTTGAAGCCGCTGAAGGCACTGACGATCAGCACCAACGGTGCGCTGCAGTCCCTGCCGTTCAGCGTGCTGGTGACGGAAGCCCCGCCGGCGATCGGTGCCTATGAGGACTATCGCAAGGTGAACTGGCTGGCACGCTGGTTCGCCACGTCGTACGTGCCGGCGCCACAGTCGTTCGTGCTGCTGCGCCGCAATGCGTCGGTCTCGCGCGCGCCCAGCGCGTACGCGGGCTACGGCGGCTTCTCGCCCATCCCCGTCGGCAGCGCCGCGCGGATCATTGCGTCGGCACGAAATGCCCCGCAAGTGGCATCGCGCGGCTGTGACTCGGATGCGCGCGAGCTCGCCAGCCTGCCGATCCTGCCGCTGGCCAAGACGGAGGTCGAGCTCGCGGCCAAGCAATTGCCCGGCGCGCAGACCCATATCGGCCCGCAGTTCAACCGGGCCTCGCTGCTGCGCGGCGGACTGGATCGCTTCAAGGTGATCCACTTCGTTGCCCACGCCCTGCTGCCGGCCGAGCTGAAATGCCTGCAGCAGCCCTTGCTGCTGACGGGCACCTCCAGCGATGCCGTCACCGCGGCCGATATCGCCGCGCTGAAGCTCGACGCCGACCTGGTCGTGCTGTCAGCCTGCAACACGGCGGGCGCCGACGGGCGCAGCGCGGGTGAGGCCTTCTCGGGCCTCGTTCGGGCATTCTTCACCGCCGGCACCCGTGGCCTGATGGCCTCGCATTGGAGCGTGGTCGACGAATCGACGACGCTCATGATGGTCAACATGCTGGGCCGGATCGGCAAGGGAGCGCGCGCCCCCGGGGTGCTGCGCGACGCGCAGATTTCCCTGCTGGATGGCAAGGGCGAGGGCGACCTCAAGGAATGGGCTCACCCGTTCTACTGGGCGCCCTTCGTTTTTGTCGGCAATGCGCCAGCAGGTTGAACTTTAAGAGAATTTGATTGAGCGAGCGCTCAACTCTTGTGCTGTGAACAGAGTTGGAGTAAGAATTCGCGCAGGGAGTGACAAAGTGTATGCGAGGTGGTTGTAACTTCCGGAAGACCGGGTTCGGCCCGGTGGAGGCAGGGATGTCAGGCAAGGTGAGGTATTTCAGCGCTGTCCTCTTCGTAGGCGGCTTGGTGGGACTTGCAAGTCCGACGACGGCACAGGTCCTGGATGGTACACAGGGGCGGATCAGCCGCTGCGATTTGTACCGTTCGCTGGGCAGGGCTCTACCGCCGGAGTGCGGTGGCAGTGGCCAAGGCCTGGGTGGTGTCACCCGGGGACGGGTGCAGATCGGCACGCCGACGGCGCCCGCCGCGGCGCCCACCGTGGCGCCAGCGGCTCCGGTCGCGGCAGCTCCCGCGGCCGCTCGGCCGCAGGCTAAGGCTGCGACTGAGCCGTCCTTTGCGTCTCCGCCGCCGGGCGGCGCGGCGACCGAGCCGAAAACGGCCAAGGGCGTCGGTTTGCCGATCCCGTTCGAGCTCGACTCCGACGTGTTGCGGCCGCAAGCGATGGAAATCATCGATCAGCTGGTCGAGGTTTTCAAAGCCAATGGCACCGACCGATATCTGATCGAGGGTCACACGGACGCAACCGGTGATGTCGCCCACAACCGGGCCCTTTCCGAGCGGCGTGCCAAGGCTGTCGTGCGTTACCTGGTTGAGCGGCATGGCTTGCCGGAGACCCGGTTCATGATCCGCGGCGAAGGCAGCACTCACCTGCTGCTTCCCAGCGATCCGGGTAACGCCCGCAATCGGCGAGTCGCCATCCTGTCGCTCGAAGGGTAGCTCGAGCGTCGGGAGCCAGGCCGTGGGAGAATTGAGGCCGGCTTCTCTGGGGGGAGAAGCCGGCACTTCCATATCAGTTCCCAAGTCCGGCCTGCACACATCGCGGTCGTTGAGCACCACTGCCATCTACTATGGCAACGCCACACGAGATCAGCCTTCGGTATCGGCATATACCGAAGGCGTTCTGCGGGACATCATTGCAAGCGCCGGTATCGAAAGGATCCAAATCCTCTCCGCCTATCGGACAGTAGAGGAGCAGGCGCGCTTCATGTACCGCGCCATGCACCACGTCAGACCGACCTTTACCGGCCATGCGGCAGAGGTCGAGATTGTCGCCAAGTCGATGGTTGGCCAAATCCAGGTTGCTATGGCCGCCGGCTCCGAAGCCAGACAGATCCCGACCCCTGCCGATATTCTGAAACGCATGGCCGACGTGATCGACAGGCTCGAGAGAAGGCACGGACCTCTCGCGATAAGCCCGCATCGACAGGATCCGAGCCGACTGGCAGTCCTCAATATTGGCGTGGGTGTTGGCGGATCCATGCAACGCGCGGCGCTCTTGCGCCGGCTGTTGCGGTCCCCGGCGATTTCGAGAGTGGGCGCACCTCGGCTTCTACGCGGTGTCTCTCGCGGCGCCTTCAGCACAGTCGGCCAGTGGGTCCATATTGAGATCCCACAAAAGTAAGTCCCCCAGCGCGCTGCGGCGACTATTTCCCCAAAATCAGAAAGTAAGTGCTCACCGATTTTCTTCGGTGCCGTTCGCGCTTGGAAACATAAGGGCTCGTGTTACTTTTACACCGGGGAATCGGCTGTTGAGGCATCGACCGCTTACGAGTTGGCGCGCAGCCGTTTAGGGGCGGAAGTGATCGATGTCCACATCGCCGCCATTGAGGCGCCGGCTAGCCGCGATCATGTCGATCGATGTGGTCAGCTACTCGAAGATGATGGGCGAAGATGAGGAGGGAACGCTTCGGCTTCTCGACACCCATCGCGCGTACATAGACAACTCGATCCGCACCTACAGCGGACGCATAGCCAACACCGCGGGCGATAGCGTTCTTGCCGAGTTTACCAGCCCGCTGGATGCCGTTCGATGCGGCGTCGATATCCAAGACAACGTTCTCAATCTTAACTCCAAGCTGCCAGCCAACCGCCACATGCAACTGCGTGTGGGCATCCATGTCGATGACATCATCATCCAGCCCAGCGGAGACATGATCGGCGAAGGCGTGAACATCGCCGCGCGGCTGCAGTCGGCGGCGGAGCCCGGGGGGGTTACCGTCTCGGGCGAAATCGTCACGCAAACTCGCGCCAAGCTGCCGGACGTGTCATTCGTTCCGATGGCAAACGCGGGGTTCAAGAACATCCTTCGCGCCGTCGAGCCTTTCCGTGTCGTGAAAGAAGCCGGTGCGCCAGGACGCACGGCCGTTGGTGTTCCAGTTCAGAAGACGGCCGCCAATCCGCAGTCCTCCTTGCTGCGCTGGCCAGTTCTGTTGGTGGCAGCGTTCTGCCTTGTCGTCGTGATTGCGGTTGGTGGCTATTTTTTCTTGCGCGAATCGCCTGCCGTGGTCGCGGAACGCACGGCCTGGACCCAGCTGCGCGAAGCGGGAACCATCGCCGAAATAGAGGCTTTTTTGGCGAAGTATCCCAAGGGTGCGAACGCCTCGGCGGCCCGTGCGCGCCTCGCTAGCCTGCGCGACGAGCGGGCCGAGCGTTTGGCTCGCGAGCAGGCAAGACGAGAAGAAGCCGAGAGACTCGCGCGCGAGAAAGCGCTCGCGGAGGCGGAGGCTGCCGAACGCCGCCAAAGAGAGGAAGAAGCTCGCGCGGCTGAAGCGGCTCGCCAAGCTGAAGCGGCGCGTCAGGCTTCGGAACGTCGGCGTCGCGAGGAGATGGAGCGCGCCGAAAGCCGCAGGCAAGTCGATGCACAGCGCCGTGAGCGGCGGATCGAGGCGACGCGGAAACTAGAGTTCAAGCCCATACCATGCTCTCAATCGAAGCTCGTTGCGACGGTAGGTCTGAGCTGCAGTGCAACGCCGATTTACGAGGGCTACGACGGCAAGGGACGCTTTCGGCGCTGGGCGGCCGGCGCGCACAGCTCGCTGCTCGCAACGTACATTGTCGTTGTCGAGGGGGTCGATCCCGTCTCGGTCCTTGATCCTGTCACAAAGCAGGATGAGGAAACCTGGCTTGCGGAGATCAGCAATGTCACGCGTTTCAATGCAACGCGCTGGTCGGAAGTCGAGGCCTCAGCGGCTGGCTTCGTTGCGCACTTCTCTACGTTCGACGGTGGGAATTGCGCGGCCTTTGCCAAGCCCGGCCCGGTCCGTAACCAGGGGCTGTCATGGGTCATTCGCGGGTATGTTTGCGCTTACAACGGGCAGCCCCTGTCAGCAGAGCGGATCCGAAGCATTCTGGAGGCTCAAAAGGTCAACTGATGAGTCGTGAACGCGGCTAACGGCGGCGGTGCCGACGCCCGACCTGGGTGCGAGCCTCCAGCGCGGCGATCAGCCGCTGGCGCACGATGTCGGGCCGCTCCATCGGCAGGAAATGCGTGGTGCCCGGCACGGTCTCGACCGTGCGCCGCGCGCTCGTGCGTGACGCCGCATCGTCGACCGAGCGCGACACGCTGCCCTTCTCGCCGATCAGGATCGTCGCCGGCACGCTCACGCGCGCCAGCAGGTCGGCGCCGTTGTGGCGCGAGCTGGCGAAGGTCGCGGCTTCCCACTGGGCGCTGCAGGTGAGCGTGACGCCATCGTCGTCGGGCATGGGCGCGAACCCATCTTCGACGTAGTCGTCGAGGAAGCGACCGACCCAGCTGGCGAAGGCGCCGCGGCCGCGATAGGCGTCGATCGCCTCCTGCTTGCTGGCGAACCAGGCGCGCCGGCGCCGCGCACCACGCGCGATCGGCAGGCCGTCGATGCGCTTGTCGAGATCAGGCGACGCGTACAGCGCATCGATCCACTGCTCGGTCGGCATCACGGGATCGAGCAGCACCAGCGAGGCGACGCGATCGGGTCGCTGCTCGGCGGCCATCATCGACACCGCGCCGCCCATCGAGTGGCCCGCGAGCACGAAGGGTGGGCCGTCGCCCAGCGCATCGAACACCGCGAGCATGTCGCGGCCGTAGAGATCCCAGCCCGGCAGTTCCTCCGGTACCGCCGGCAGGCGCGACAGGCCATGGCCGCGCTGATCGAGCGCGATGATGCGGAAGCGCTCGCCCAGGGGCTCGAGCAGCTCGCGATAGGTCAGCGCATTGAAGCCGGTGGCGTGCAGTAGCACCAGATCGGGCGGACCATCGGCGCCGAAGCGGATGCCCGCCATCTCGCCATCGGGCAGTGCCAGCGTGAAGCGACGCATGCTCAGCGCTTGCCCTCGATCGCCACTTCGATGAGATGCGGCTTCTTCGTCGCGAAGGCGGCGCGCACCGCGCCGGCGAGGTCGGCGCCCTTGGTCACCAGGGTGCCGGCGACGCCCATGCCGCGCGCCATATCGAGGAAGCCCAGTTGCGGGCCGCCGAGATCCATGTGCGGATAGCCCTGGTTCGACAGCGCCTCGAAGCGCTGGCGATAGGTATCGAGATTGTGCTTCAGGACGCGATACTCGCGATTGGCCAGGATCACGAAGACGATCGGCAGATCGTGATGCGCCGCCGTCCACAGCGCCTGGATGCTGTACATCGAGGAGCCGTCGCCGGAGATGCACACCACCGGCCGATCGGGATGCGCCACCTGCGTGCCGATCGCGCCGGCGAGACCCTGGCCGATGCCGCCGCCGCGACCGCTGTAATAGTCGCCGGGCACGCTGAAATCGAAGGTGCGTGCCAGGTCGATGTTCGCGGTGATCGATTCGTCGACGACGATGGTGTTGGGCGGCAGGCCGTCGCGGATCTCGGCCATGGCGCGCGCCATCGAGATCGGCGTGCGCTCCCAGCTCTTGCGCACGCGCTCGTCCTGCGCGGCGGTCTCCGAGTCCTTCAGCGCCTTGAGCGCGGCGTTGCGGCGCTGTGCGGCGCTCTTGTACTCGTCCGCCGCGCTCGACGTGACGGCGTTGCGAATCGCGACGAGACTGGCGCGTACGTTGCCGACGATGCCGGCATCGGTGGTGTAGTTGTAGGCCAGCCGCTGATGCGACGCCTCGACATGGGCCACGGCGCAGCCCGCCGGGAAGGGCAGGCCGGGCGCATACCACACCTCCTCGAAGAACGGTCCGCCGACCATCAGCACGGCATCGACGCCGTCGAACGCCTTGCGCATCGCGCCGGCGTCGAACGGCACCGCGCCGCGCGCGTTGGGATGGCGGTTGGGGAAGTTGGTGTGATGGCGCAGGCCCTCGACCCACACCGCGGCGCCCAGCGCTTCGGCCAGCGCCACCAGCTCCTGCACCGCGCCGCCACGGCCGACATCGTCGCCGGCGACGATCACCGGATTGCGCTTCGACAGCAGCAGCCGGGCGAGTGTCTGCACGGCTGCGGGATTGGGTTGCGCCGCGTGATACAGCGCACCGGGTCCCTGCGGGACGACGTCGGTCTCCTGCTCCATCACGTTGATCGGCAGCGCGACGAAGACCGGGCCGGCCGGCGGATCGTTGGCGATCTTGAAGGCGCGGCGCAGGATCGGCGCCATCTCGTCGGCGCGCTCGACCTGCACGCTCCACTTGGTCACCGGCGCGGCGATCGACGGCAGGTCGTGGCCCAGCAGCGGATCGCGCAGGCGCATGCGCGTGTCCTGCGCGCCCGCGGTGATGATCATCGGCGAGTTGGCTTTCAATCCGCCATAGATCGCGCCCACGGCGTTGCCGAGGCCCGGCGCGACGTGGAGATTGACGATCGCCGTCTTGCCGGTGGCCTGCGCGTAGAAGCTCGCCGCGCCGGTCGCGACGCCTTCGTGCAGGGCGACGATGTAGCGGATCTGCTTGTAGTCGAGCAGCGAGTCGATCAGCGGACTCTCGGTCGTGCCGGGGTTGCCGAAGATCGTGTCGGCGCCGTGCGCCAGCAGGCTCTCCATGAACACCTGACGTCCGCGCATATCTCCTCCCCACGTTTGCCGGCGCCGACCTTATCGGAAGAACGGATCGCCCTGTCGTCTTTTGTCGCCGCGCGCCCTAACATCGCTGCCATTCGCGAAGGAGGGGAGCGATGCTCAAGCTGCCGTATCACGGGCGCTACGACTACTCGCCGATCGTCAAGCGGCCGGTCTACGACTGGCCGGGCGGCAAGCGTCTGGCGGTCTGCGTCGCGCTCAACATCGAGCACTTCGCCTATGCCAGCGGGATCGGTCATTCGCTCTCGGCCGAGCTGCCGCAGCCTGACGTCAGGACTTTCGCGTGGCGGGACTACGGCAACCGCGTCGGTGTCTGGCGCCTGCTCGACGCGCTCGACGAGTTCTCGCTGCCGGCCTGTCATCTGATGAACACCACGGTGTTCGACTACGCGCCCGAGATCGCGCCGGCGATCATGGCGCGCGGCGACGAGTTCGTCGGCCACGGCCGCACCAACGCCGAGCGCCAGGGCCAGATGTGGGAGGACGACGAGCGCCGCCTGATCGAGACCGTGCGCGACACCATCGCCCAGCGCACCGGCAAGCCACCGCGCGGCTGGATGGGACCATGGATGTCGTCGAGCGCGCACACGCCCGACCTCTTGCAGGAGTCCGGCTTCACCTACGTCATGGAATGGCCGACCGACGACCAGCCGATCTGGATGAAGACGCGCGGCGGCCGCATCATGCTGGTGCCGTATTCGCTGGAGATCAACGACAGCCCGCAGATCCTGGTGCGCCACCACACGCCCGAGCAGTTCCGCGACTTCGTCATCGGCCAGTTCGAGGAGATGCTCAGGCTCTCGGAGAAGCAGCCGCTGGTCTGCGCCATCGAGCTGCACACCATGATCTTCGGCCATCCCTATCGCCTGCGCTGCCTGCGCCAGGCGCTCAAGCACATCGCCGAGCACCCGCAGCGCGATCGCGTGTGGTTTGCGCGGCCGGGCGAGGTCTACGATCACTGCGCGGCGCTGCCGGCAGGCGTGGTGCCGGGCAGCTGAAGGCCGGTTGCCTCCGCCGCATCAAATGCCGATGATCGGCGCAGGGGATCGGGGACAGACGCTCGTTGGACGGGCTCGACATATTCATCAGCTACACGCGCGAGGACGAGAAGCGCGCGCAGCTGCTCGTGCGCGCGCTGGAGGCCAAAGGCTGGCGTGTGTTCTGGGACCGCACCATCCCGGCCGGCGAGACCTGGCTCGACCACATCGGCGTCCGGCTCGACGCGGCGGCCGTGGTCATCGTGCTGTGGTCACGCAACTCGGTGAAATCGGAGTTCGTCTATAGCGAGGCCAGTCGCGCGCGTGGCCGGCGCGCGCTGGTGCCGGTGCTGATCGATCCGGTCGCGCCGCCGCTGGGCCTCGACAACGTCCACGCCGCGGATCTCGTCGAGTGGACTGCCGACGGCGGCAAGGCACCGCTGCCGCCGTCGCTCGCCGACGTCCTCGAACGCCGGCTGAAGGCCGCGCCGCAGACGACGACCAAGCCGCCGAGCCCGACGGCAACCACCGATGTCCGAGATGATGGGCGTCGTCTCTTCACGGCCAGGACCGCACTGATCGCGGCCGGTGGCGCGCTGGTCGTGATCGCGGCGGTCGTCGCCGGCATGTACATCGCGACGCCGTTCGCGCCACCACTGCAGGAGGCGCGACAGCAACCGGTCGCGAAGCCGGCCGAGACCAAGCCCGCGGGCGAGGTGAAGATCGCGACCCTGCCGGTTCCGGCTGCACGCGACACCTGTGCCGGCTGCCCGCCGCTTGTGCTGCTGCCCAAGGGCATTTTCACCATGGGCGCCCTGGACAACGAGGAGAGCCGCGACGGGCTGGCGGCGCGCATGCTCGATGTCTCGCGTCCGCGCACAACGGTCGCGCTGACGCGCGACATCTGGCTTGGGCGCTATCCGATCACGCGCGGCGAATACCGGGCCTTCGCCGCGGCGCGGCCGGGCGAGGCCGGTACCGAGTGGCTGACGACCCTGATGTGGCACGACGACGACGACCATCCGGTGGTGCGCGTGTCATGGCAACAGGCTGCCGCCTTTGCCGCCTGGCTGTCGAGCACGACCGGCAAGGACTATCGCTTGCCGTCGGAAGCCGTGTGGGAATACGCCGCGCGCGGCGGCGTCGACGGCAAGATGCGGCCGTGGGGGGACGAATGGGATGATTCAGGCCGCTATGCACCCGCGCGCGGCGCCTCCAGCGTGGCGCCCGTCCGGCAATTCGCGCCTAACGGTTTCGGCCTTGTCGGCATGGTCGGCCTTGTCTGGCAGTGGACTTTCGATTGCTGGAACCCTGATCTGAGCGGCCGGCCATCGATTGCCTCGGCGATAACCAAAGGCGATTGCAATCGCCATGTGCTGCGCGGCGGCTCGTGGCGCAACAAGGCGAAGGACGTTCGCATATCGTATCGCCTCGGTGGCCTGCCGGCGGCCTACAATAACGACGAAGGCTTCCGCGTCATCCGCGTCGACTGACCCGGGATGGGCATGATGCCGCGCTCCTTGTGAGCGCACCGCTCAGGCGCATACAATGGGTACAAACTGAAACACCGGCGTCGCCGGACACGGGGCCATGTCGACATCGCCAGTCAAGCGCAGGCTCGCCGCGATCATGTCGATCGATGTCGTGAGCTATTCGGCGATGATGGGAGCCGACGAGGAAGGCACGCTGCGCCTGCTGCGCGCCCACCGCACCTATACCGACAACGCCATCCGCAATCGCGGCGGGCGCATCGCCAACACGGCCGGCGACAGCATCCTGGCGGAGTTCTCCAGCCCGGTGGAGGCGGTGCGCTGCGCCGTCGAGATCCAGACCGGCGTCGCCGACATGAACGCCAAGCTGCCGCCCGACCGGCACATGCGCTTCCGCATCGGCGTGCATCTCGACGACGTGATCGTGCAGGACAACGGCGACCTGATCGGCGAGGGCGTCAATATCGCCGCACGCCTGCAGGCGGCCGGCGATCCCGACGGCGTCATGGTGTCGGGCGAGGTCGCCTCGCAGGCGCGCGCCAAGCTGCCCGATCTGGGCTTCCAACCGGCGGGCGATTCGGTCTTCAAGAACATCCTGCGCACCGTCGAGGCGTTTCGCATCGTCACCGGTGTGGCGGCGCGCGATGTTTCGCGGGCGCCCGTCTCGGCAACCGCCGGCCTGCAGATGCGTCAGGCCAAGGTGGAAGGCGGCGGGCGCAGCGTCATGCCGGTGATCCTGATCGCGGCCGGCGGCCTGGCGCTCGTCGTGGTGGCGGCGCTGGTCTGGCTGTTCGTGCTGCGCGGACCCACCGAGTCGCCGGCCGAGGCGGCGGCGTGGAACGCTGTCAAGGAATCGACGCGCAGCACCGACGTGGCCGCTTTCTTGGAGAAATTTCCCAACGGCTTCCACGTCGAGGAGGCCAAGGCCCGGCTGGCCACCTTGCGCGCCGAGGAGGAACGTCGCGCCGCGGCCGCAGCCGCCACCGAGGCCGAGGAGCGTCGCCGGCGTGAGGCGGCGGCGGCTGAAGCCGCGCGCCAGGAAGCCGCGCGCAAGGCGGCGGGCCAGGAGGCGGCGCAACGGCGCGAGGCGCGGATGGCGGCGACCCGGCATCTCGACTGGAAGGACGTGCCCTGTACCCGCACCCGGCTGGTGACCGTCGCGGGCATGGCGTGCAACGCCACGTCGCCTTATGAAGGCCAAGATGGACGGGGACGCTTCCAGCGTTCAGCAGCCGGCATCCATGTCGGCGGGACGTCGACCTACCTGCTGCTGATCGAAGCTGCCGATGCCAGCTCGGCGCACGAGGCCCTCAATCCCGACGACGAAGATGATTTCATCATCGAGATCAGCAATTTCACGCGCAACAACGCGCGCGGCTGGTCGCCCCTGGTCGGCTATGCCGGCGGGTATTACGCTACCTTTACCGCCGTCGACGGCCGCAGCTGCGTGGGCTTCACCAAGCCTGGTCCGGCGCGCGGCACGGGGCTGGAATGGGTGATCCGCGGCTACCATTGCGTGCCGGCCGGCCGCACTCTGCAGGCCGACCAGATCCGCGCGGTGATGGACGCGCAAAAGGCGCGTTGAAACAGCGCCGACAGAGCGCTTGCTCACCTTTTCCCTTGTTCTTGCAGGGTCGTATCGCGCACAATTCAGAAGCGATTTTTCCGGCGGTAGAGGCGGGATCGTTGTCGAATGGCTGGTGATCGGGTGAGGCCGCCGTATGGGGACGAATAACCGCGTGGTCTGGGGCGAGGGCATGTTCCTCCGTCCCCAGCATTTCCAGCAGCAGACGCGTTACGTCGAACGCATCCTGCATCAGCGCGTACAGCCAGTACGGTCGTTTGGCTGGGGGTTGAGCTCGTACCAGATCGATCGCGCGGCGCTGTCGATCGGCAAGTTCGGCATCACCTCGGCGATCGGCGTGCAGGAGGACGGCACTCCGTTCGCGATGCCCGAGGACGTCGAGCCGCCGCCGCCGATCGACGTGCCGGAGACGACGCGCAACCAGCGCGTCTGCCTGGTGCTGCCGCTGGCGCGCGCCGGCACGCCCGACACCGTGCTGCGCGATCGCGACGACGTCGCTGCGCGCTATGCCGCCGCCGACTACGAAGCGCAGGACGCCAACGTCGGCAGCGACATCGCCACGCCGGTGACCGTTGGCAAGCCGCGCCTGCGCTTCGCCGTCGAGGGCTTCGGCGATCTCGGCGGCTTCTCGTCGATTCCACTGGCGCGCATCATCGAGGTGCGCGGCGACTCGCGCCAGGTGGTGGTCGACGACCAGTACATCCCGCCCTGCACGACGATCGGCGCGGTCCAGCCGTTGTCGGCCTTCGCCATCGAGCTGCAGGGCCTGCTGCACAATCGCGCCGAGACCTTGGCCGCCCGGCTGAACCAGCCCGGCGCACGCGGTGCTGCCGAGATGGCCAACCTGCTGCTGCTGCAGATGGCCAACCGCTACGCGCCGATCTGCGCCCATATCGCCCAGACGCCGACGCCGCATCCGCAGGACTGGTTCGCCTTCCTGGTCGGCATGGCCGGCGAGCTCTCGACCTTCACCACGCAGCGCCGCCGGCCGCCGGAGTTCCCGGCCTATCGCCACGACGATCTGCAGAAGGTCTACGAGCCGGTGATCGCCGCCCTGCGCCAGTTCCTCTCGGCGGTGCTCGAGACCGGTGCGATCCAGATCCCGCTGCAGGAGCGCCGCTACAACGTCCATGTCGGCGTCATCCAGGACAAGACGCTGCTGCGCAACGCCGCCTTCGTGCTCACCGCCAAGGCCGAGGTGTCGCCCGACAACATGCGCCGCATGTTCCCGGCCAGCGTCAAGATCGGTCCGGTCGAGCAGATCGCCCAGCTGGTCAACGTGGCGCTGCCCGGCATCAAGGTGGCGCCGCTGCCTGTGGCGCCGCCGCAGCTGCCGTTCAATGCCAACACGGTGTATTTCGAGCTCGACCGGTCCAGCGAATATTTCCGCGGCCTGGCGAACTCGGGTGGTATCGCGGTCCATGTCGGCGACCAGTGGCCCAAGCTCCAGATGGAGCTGTGGGCCATCCGGACGCAGGGCTAGGCCGCGTCGACGGAGGATGGGATGACCCCGGCGGCCAACAACGACGATCCATTTGCTGAATCACCGGCGGGCGAGCGCACGGTGATCGCCGGCGTGACGCCGCGACCCAGGGCACCGGCTGCTCCGGCGGCGCCACCGCCGCCGCCCCAGGCACCGCAGCAGCAGGCCGCGCCCAACCTGGCGGCGACCATGGCGCGCAGCGGCAGTGCCGCGGCGATCGACATGAACGACCTGATGCGCGGCATGGGCTCGGCGCTGGCCGCCGCCGCCGTGCCGTTGCTCGGCTTGGTCGCGCGCCTGCGCAACACCGCGGGCAACGTCAACGTCGCGCAGGTGCGCGAGCGCGTCTATCGCGAGCTGCACACCTTCGCCAAGGCCGGCCGCGAGGCGGGCGTGCCGGCCGAGCAGCTGCGCGCGGCGCATTACGGCCTGTCGGCGGCGGTCGACGACGTGGTGATGAACACGCCATGGGGTGCGCACAGCGACTGGCGCAACCGCACCATGGTCAACGAGTTCCACAAGGACACCGAAGGCGGCGAGCGTTTCTACGCCTATCTCGCCAAGCTGATGGAAGCGCCGGGCGCCAACCGCAACATCCTGCTGATGTACTACGAGTGCCTGTCGCTGGGCTTCGAGGGCCGCTATCGCGTCCGTCAGCGCGGCCACTCCGAGCACGCCACGGTGCGCGAGAAGGT
The DNA here is from genome assembly GCA_019239835.1 of Alphaproteobacteria bacterium. Lineage (GTDB taxonomy): Bacteria > Pseudomonadota > Alphaproteobacteria > Reyranellales > Reyranellaceae > JAFAZJ01. The sequence goes on from JAFAZJ010000221.1 coordinate 15,018, forward strand.
CTGGCAGACCCTGCGCAACGTGCTGGGCCCGCTGGAGCGCGACTTGTCGCCGGAATGGAAGGGCGCCAACGCGCCGGCACGTGGCCAGAAGCGCCAGATCCCGGTCTGGCTGGTTGCCGCGGCCGCCGCGCTGCTCGCCTTCCTTGTCTTCATGGGCCTGCTGTTCATGCTCTCGCTGCGCGCCGAGCCGATCGGTGCCAAGGCCTCTGGCCTGATGCCGCTGCGCGACATCCGGTTGCCGATCAGCGCGCGCCAGCCACCGCCGCCGCCACCACCGCCGCAGGCCAAGCCCAGCGCCGTCGACAAGTTCCGCGTCTTCCTCGAGAAGGAGATCGCGGCCAAGAAGGTGTTCGTAGACGAAGTCGGCCGCGAGCTGCGCATCACCATCAACTTCGCCGAGATGTTCCAGCCTGCCTCGGCGACGATCCGTCCGGAGCTCGAGGATCTGCTGCGCCGCATCGGTGGCGAGCTGAAAACCGAGCTGACGGAAAACCCCGGCAGCTCGGTGCGCATCGTCGGTCACACCGACTCCGATCCGATCTTCACGGCGCAGTTCAAGAACAACCTTCAGCTGTCGAAGGCCCGCGCCGACAGCGCTGCCGTCATCCTGACCGCGGCGATGGGCGATTCCTCGAAGCTGACGACGATCGGCAAGGCCGATTCGGAGCCGGTGGGCGACAACAAGACGGTCGAAGGCAAGGCGCGCAATCGGCGCGTCGTGGTCATCCTGGTGCGTCCGGAGTAGGGCTGCGAAGCCCCCGGTCGCCGAGGTACGGGAGTTAGGACGATGATTGGGCGCGTGCTCCTGAGCCGGTGGTTCCTGTGGCCGTTGGGCGGGTTGATCCTGTCGGCGCTGACATGGTTCGCCTTGCCGTTCATCGGCTTCGGCCTCGAATCGGTGCTGATCCGCGCGATCATCATCGGCGTGATCTGGCTGATCATCGGCATCATCCTGCTGGTCGGCTCGCTGCGCCGGCGTGGCAAGGAGAAGAAGCTCGCCGCCAATATCGCCGGCGCCGATCCCAAGGACCCGACCGCCGAGGCGATCGACGCACAGTCGCAGCAGCTGCAGGACCGGCTGAAGGCGGCGATCGCCGACATGAACAAGATGCAGGCGGCCAAGGGCGGCCTGACGCTCTACGAGCTGCCCTGGTACACCATCATCGGCCCGCCGGGCGCCGGCAAGACCACGGCGCTCTTGAACTCCGGCCTGCGCTTCCCGCTGGCCGAGCGGCACGGCGCGCAGGCGCTGCAGGGCGTCGGCGGCACGCGCAACTGCGACTGGTGGTTCACCGAGCGCGCGGTGATCCTCGACACGGCCGGCCGCTACACCACGCAGGACAGCGACTCCGCCGTCGACCAGGCCGGCTGGCGCCACTTCCTGAACATGCTCAAGCAGACCCGCGAGCGCCAGCCGCTCAACGGCGTGCTGGTGGTGTTCGGCGTGCGCGAGCTGCTCGAATCCTCGCGCGATCAGCGCGTCGCCCATGGCCGCGCCGTGCGCGCGCGCCTGGTCGAGTTGCAGGAGGCCTTCGGCCTGGCGCTGCCGGTCTATTTCGTGCTGACCAAGCTCGACATGATCGCGGGCTTCACCGAGTTCTATGACGACCTCGACAATGACGGTCGCGAGCAGGTGCTGGGCCTTACCTTCCCACTGGCCGCCGCCGATGGTGGCGAGCTGCCGCAGACGCAGTTCGCGCCGATGTTCGATCGCGTGATCGAGCGCCAGCGCACGCGTGTGCTCGATCGCCTGCAGGACGAGCGCGATCTGGCGCGCCGCACCCTGATCTTCGGCTTCCCGCCGCAGCTTGCCTCGCTGGGCCAGCCGGTCGACGAGCTGCTGAAGGAGATCTTCAACGACTCGCGTTTCGCCAAGCGCCTGTCGCTGCGCGGCGTGTACTTCACCTCGGCGACGCAGACCGGCAGCCCGATCGATCGCCTGATGGGCGTGATCTCGCAGAAATTCGGAGTCGCCCAGCCGCCGCCGCCGCCGCAAGTCGGCAAGGGTCGCGGCTTCTTCCTGCGTCGCCTGTTCGACGACCTGATCTTCAACGAGGCCGGCCTGGTCGGCACCGATCCGAAGGTCGAGCGGCGGATGAAGCTCATCCGCATGGCGTCCTTCGGCGCCGTCGCCTTCGTGCTGGTCGCCGCGACCGCGCTGTGGGTCTTCAGCTATTTCGACAACGCCAGCCTGATCAGCCGCGCCAACGCCGCGATCGACCGGCTCGAGCCGCAGATCCGCGCCGCCGAGCGCGTGCCGCTGGGCGAGGGCGATCCGCGCCCGGTCCTGCCGCTGCTCGACGAGCTGCGTCGCCTGCCCGCCGGCTACGAGATCACCAAGGCCGGCAAGAGCGAGTCGATGGGCCTGGGGCTCAGCGTCCAGGACGAGGTCTCGCTGCACACCAACGCGCTCTACCGCCGTGCGCTGGTCAACCTCCTGCTGCCGCGCCTGCTGCTGCGCACGCAGCGTCAGCTGGCGCTACGCATCGGCGATCCGGATTACGCTTTCGCCGCGCTCAAGACCTATCTCGAGCTGGGCGACGCGGCGCGCTTCGAGCTCAAGTTCGTCGACCGCTGGCTCGACGACGATTACGCCGCTTCCGGCCTGTCGGAAGGCGACCGCACCGCGCTCTCCGGCCACCTCAAGGCGCTCTCCGAGGAGCCGTGGGCCACGGTGACCCTGGACCGCAACCTGATCAACGAGGCGCGCGATCGCGTGCGCACCTTGTCGCTGGCCGAGCGGGCAATGAACGCCTTCGAGCAGACCCAGGCGGTGAAGGATCTGCCGCCGTGGCGCGTGATCGACAATGTCGGGCCGCAGCTCGAGCAGGCGCGGAACGTGATGCTCCGGCGCTCGGGCATAGACCTGAACGAGGGCATTCCCGGCCTCTACACCAAGAGCGGCTACTACGAGACCTTCCTGCCCGGGATGACCGGGATGCTGAAGCAGGGGATCGACGACGCCTGGGTGCTGGGGCCCGAAAACGAGGCGCTGGCCAAGACCGGCCGGCCGCGCGAGGACCTGATCAAGCTCTACACCAACAAGTACATCAACCTGTGGCAGGACCTGCTGAACGACGTGGCCCTGAAGCCGATCGTCGATGTGCGGCAGGCGGCCCAGACGCTGGGCATCCTCGCCGACCAGACCTCGCCGCTGCGCTCGTTCTACCAGGGCGTGTCGCTGCAGACGCGGCTGACCGCGCCGCCGCTGCCGAAGGCTGCGGTCGCCACCTTCGGTCCGGAAGCCGAGAAGCTCGCCAAGGCGGCGCAGGACCGTTTCACCCAGGCCTCGATCCTGGCCGGCGGTGGCCGCGATCCGGCACTCGTCGTCGTCCAGGCGTTCACCCAGCTGCACCTGTTCACCGGCCAGGAGAATGCGACGGGCTCGCCGCTGCTCTCCTTCATGCTCAGGCTCGACATGCTGGCCAAGCGTGCGGCGTCGGCGCTGGGCGGCAGCGCCGCGGGCGGTACCGGTGCCGGCACCGCCGGCCTCAGCCTCGCGGGTCTCGCCGACCAGCTCAGCATCGAAACGGTGAAGCTGCCGCGCTTCGTCGGCGAGGCCATCAAGGCGCTGACCGAGGGCGTCAAGCTCACCGGCCAGCGTGCGGCGTGGGAGGAGTTGCAAGCGGCCTGGAAGTCGGACGTCATGACCTTCTGCCAGACGGTCACGACCGGCCGCTATCCCGTGGTGCGCGGCGCCGGCAGCGAGATCCCGCTGGGCGATTTCGGCAAGCTGTTCGGCCCCGGGCAACTGATCGACAATTTCTTCCAGTCCAACCTGAAGAACTACGTCGACACGTCGAAGACACCCTGGAAGGCCACCGGCGTGTTCCAGATCTCGCCGCAGGCGCTGGCGATGCTGGAGAAGGCGGGCGCCATCAAGGAAGGCTTCTTCTCGGGTGGCTCGACGCCCGGTGTGGCGTTCTCGCTGGCGCCGCTGCAGGTCGAAATGAAGGGCACCGGTCTCGAGATCGACGGCCAGGTGATGCAGCTCGACCCGGCGGCCATGACCGCCGTGCAGATGCAATGGCCGCGCGGCGCCGGCGGCGCGAAGATTCTCGGCGACAAGGGGCCGCTGCAGGAATTCACCGGCGCCTGGGCTTTCCTCAAGCTGTTCGAAGCCGCGACGTTGATGCCTCGCTCGCCCGACCGGTACGAGGCATCGCTGCCCAATGGTGCGCGGCTCGAGGTGAAGTGGCCGAGCGTCAAGAATCCGTTGTCCGCCCGCGCAGCGTTGCTCAACTTCCAATGTCTCCCGCTCTAGGTACCGCCTCGAGCGGCGATGTGCGCACGGCGGAAGCCGGGCGGGTGGGATTCTTCGGCAAGATGCCCGGTCGCGGCGACTTCGTGCGCCGCGACCTGCCCAACGCCTTCGTCGACACCTGGGACGAGTGGCTCACCGAATGCATCGCGCGCAGTCGTGCGGCGCTGGGCCATCACTGGACCGACGCCTGGCTCTGCGCGCCGGTGTGGCGCTTCGCGCTGGGCGGCGGTCTGTGCGGACCGACGGCCTGGGCCGGCGTGATGATGCCGAGCGTCGATTCGGCGGGACGCTATTTCCCGCTCACCCTGGTGGCGTCGGTCGCCGGGACCGAGATCCCGGCATCGCTGCTGATCGGCGGCTGGATCGACGCGCTGGAGAACGCGGCGATCTCGGCGCTCGACGATGCGACCGGTTTCGATGGCTTCGCCAATGCCGTCTCGGCGTTGCCGGCGCCTGTGCCGCAGGTCGATCCGTCGTACGAGGGCGCCCGCTCGATGGGCAACGCGCTCGATCCGATGGGCTTCGCCGGCCTGCTCGCGGCCACCGCCGCGCTGCGCAGCGGACGCGCGCTGTTCGTGACGCGCGGCGCCGAGCATGTCACGCCGGCATCCATCCTGTTCCCGGGATTGCCGTCGCCGGGGCGTTTCGCCTCGCTGATCGAGGACGGCGAGACCGAAGGCGTGATCGGCAACGCGCTGCCGCAGGCGCCGGTGGCGGCGCAGATCATTCCGACCGACGAATTCCAGGCGTTGAACGCCGATCTGCCGCCGCCGGCCCAGGGCGACACGTTGTTCGACGATGCCGCATTCCAGGCCGAGGCCGCCGATGCCACGCCGCCGGGCGGCGGCGCGTTCGACGAGAGCGACGATGGCGTCCTGCCGGAGGCGCTGCCTGGTGTCGGTGCGTTCGACGCGGGTGACGATGGCGTGCTGCCCGCGACGCCGGCCGACGCCCCGATGCAGGCCGCACCGCCGGCAATGGGCGATCCGTTCCTCGACGATGCCGCCTTCGGTGAGCAGATTGCCGACCCCGCCGCGCCGACGGGCGGTGCCTTCGACGAAGGTGATGCGACCCTTAATCCGGCCAGCCGGCCGCCCGTGAAGGGCGGACAGACCGCTTCTGATGATGACCTGTTCGGCGGTGCTCATCATCCAACCATGGATAATCTGTTCGGTGACGAGGACGCGACGGCGGGGGCCGAACGCGATACCCTGAGTCCGCCGAGGGAGGCGCCGCGATGACGGAGGATCAGACGGCCAGGCTACCCGACTCAGACGATCCCGAGGCCACGACGGTCAATCCGTTCGCGGCCGCCGCGGCGGCGCGCCCCCGGCTGCGCGGCTTCGGCGCGACGCATCAGGGTAACGTGCGCAGCCACAACGAGGATTCGATGCTGACCCGCGACCGGGCGGGCATCTGGATGATCGCCGATGGCGTCGGCGGTGCCTCGGCCGGCGACTGGGCCAGCGCCCAGGTGGTCGATGTGCTGACCGAGATGCGCGTGGCCGAGCGCGCGCCGGACTTCCTGGTCGAAGCGATCGACCGGCTCTACGAGGCCAATACGCGCATGCTCGATCGCGCCCAGCAGCGCGGCGGCGGCATGATCGCCACCACCGTCGTGCTGCTGCTCGCGCACGGCTGGCACTACACCTGCATCTGGGCCGGCGACAGCCGTGGCTACCTGCTGCGCGACGGCAAGATGGAGCAGATCACGCACGACCACAGCGAGGTCCAGGAGCTGCTCGACGCCGGCGCCTTGACGGCGGAGGAGGCGGAGCGCTATCCCCGTGCCAACGTGATCACGCGGGCGCTGGGAATCTCGGCCGAGGTCGACCTCGACCGTGTCGCCGGCAGATTGCAGCCGGGCGACCGCTTCGTCATCTGCACCGACGGGCTGACCAAGATGGTCCCCGAGGCGCAGATCGCCGCGGTGGTGGCCGAGGAGGACCCCTCGCGCAGTCCGCAGGTCCTGATGCAGATGGCGCTCGATGCCGGCGGGCTCGACAACGTCACTGTCGTGGTCGTGCAGTGCGACGGCCCAGCGGGTCTCGGCAACGGTGCCGCGGCGCCCGGAGAGTCCTGATGGCAGATAACAACGAAGACAACGATCCGTTCGGCGCCGTTTCCGAGGCGACCGTCGTGCGGACGGTGCCTCCGGCGCAGCAGGCGACGTCGATGCGACCGCGTCAGCAGACCGGTGGCGACATGTTCAGCGGCGGGCCGACCGCCGGCGGGCCTCTGGCGCCCGGCACGGTGCTCAGCAGCACCTTCGAGATCGAGGAGCTGGTGGCGCGCGGTGGCATGGGCGAGGTCTACCGCGCCCGCCATCGCATCACCGGCGACGCCATCGCCATCAAGACCATCCGGCCCGAGCTGGCCGGCGATCCCAAGGTCGCCGAGCTGTTCAAGCGCGAGGCCCAGGCGCTGCGTAACCTGCGCCATCCCGCGATTGTGTCCTACGAGGGCGTGTTCGACGACGGCACGGGCTCGCTGTTCCTGGCCATGGAATTCGTCGACGGCCCGTCGCTGTCGAAGGTGCTGCACGCCGGCCCGGTGCCGCCCGCCGAACTGGCGCGCCTGCGCGATCGTTTGGCTGGCGGCCTCGCCGCGGCGCATGCCCAGGGCGTGGTGCACCGTGATCTTTCGCCCGACAACGTCATTCTTCCGGGCGGCCGCATCGACGATGCCAAGCTGATCGATTTCGGCATTGCCAAGCAGACCGAGGGCTCGAAGGCGACGATCATCGGCACCGATTTCGCCGGCAAGTACGCCTTCGCCGCGCCCGAGCAGCTCGGCATGCATGGCGGCGACGTCGGGCCGCGCGCCGATATCTACAGCCTCGGCCTGGTGCTGGCCGCCGCCGGGCTGGGCGGGCCGATCGACATGGGCAATTCGCCGGGCACCGCGGTGCAGGCACGATTGAAGGTGCCCGATATCGCCAAGGTGCCGGCCGAGCTGCGCGCCAGCCTGACGCGCATGCTGCAGCCCGATCCGGCGCAGCGGCCGGCCAGCATGGCCGATCTGATCTCGCCGGCCAACACGCGCCGCACGCCCACGAGCCAGGCCAAGACGTCGGGCGGCGGCAACAAGGGCGTGATGATCGCTGCCGCTTCGGTGCTGGTGCTGCTGATCGCCGTCGGCGGCGGGGTCTTTGCCTTCCGCGACAAGCTGTTCGGCGACCAGCCGGCCGATCCCAAGACGGGCGACCCGAAGGTCGCGGGCGATCCCAAGGCCGGAGATCCCAAGGCTGGAGACCCCAAGGCCGGAGACCCCAAGGCGGGCGAACCCAAGATCGCGGCCGCCGATCCGAAACCGCCCGTTGCCGATCCCAAACCGCCCGTCGCAGATCCCAAGCCGCCGGTCGCGGACCCCAAGGCCGCTGATCCCAAACCGCCGGTGGCTGATCCGAAGCCGCCGGTGGCCGATCCGAAGCCGCCGGTCACCGAACCCAAGGTGGCGGCGGCGGTCGATGCGGCGCGGATGCGCCAGCTGATGGATGCGGAGTTCGCGAAATACTCCTGCGCCGGGCTCAGCGGCCGGGTCGATCCCGACGGTTCGCTGCGTGTCGACGGCTATGTCGGCAGCGAGAGCGATCGCACCGCGGTGCTCAACAACCTGCGCCAGTTGCCCGGCAACCCGCTGGTCCAGACCCGCATCTCGGTCCAGCCCTGGCCGATGTGCGAGCTCAACCGGATCGCCGGTTCGGTCGCCAACCCGGCGTTCCGGCTGATCCCCAACAAGCCCGACCAGGCCTACAAGATCGGCGTCGACCGGCTGTCGTTCAAAGTCACGGCGCCGCCCGGCCGCAGCGGCGTGCTCAATGTCGTGATCATCAATTCCGACGGCACCGTCGCGCAGCCCGGTATCTGGTCGAAGATGCCGATCAAGCCCGGCGAAGCCATCTCGTTCGGCGACAAGGAGGCGGGCGGCGGCTTCTCGCTCGACCCGCCGCCGGGCAAGATGGTGCTGATCGCGGTCTTTACCAGTCAGCCGCTGTATAGCGCGGCGCGGCCGGAGGAAGAGGCCACCGCAAGCTACCTGACGGCCCTGTCGGGAGCGTTGTCGCGCCACAGCGACGCGATCGTGTCCTTCGTCGCCATCGACACCGTGAACTGACGGAATCCCGCCGTTCAAGCCGTTGGAATCACGGCAAAAGCCATTTGCGAAGCCGGTGGCAATCGGGCTGCGAATAAGCGATACTACCGGGTGAGCCGCGGGTCAGTTTTTCCGGGGGAGTGATGTCGCAGCGGACGTCGTTGTCAGACGGCCCAGCCCTGGGCTGCCTACGCACGCTGGCGACGCTGGTAGTGTTCGTGGCTACTTATGCTCTCGCGGTATTTGGTCTGTCGTCCGCTGTTCTTGCGCAGGCGCCGCCGCCGGTCCTGCAGGCACCCCCGCAACTCACGCCGCCGACGCGTCCACCCGAGCCAGGCACGATTCCGGCGCCATCAGGTCCTGCGGCGCCCACTGCGCCACCGGGCGCGCAGAGCGTGACGTTGACGCCGGTCGACATCCAGGTCGAAGGCAATACGATCTACACGCACGGCGAGCTCGACGCGCTGGTGCGCCCGCTGATCGGTCGCCAGGTTCCTGCCAGCGAGATTTTCAAGCTCGCGGAGGCGATCCAGCGCAAGTACCGCGACGACGGCTACTTCCTCGCCACCGTCACGGTGCCGCAGCAGCGCGTCGCCGACGGTCGCCTGCGCCTGATGGTGACCGAAGGCTATATCTCCAACGTGCTGATCGAAGGCGATGTCGGCCCGGTGTCGGAGAAGGCCAAGGAGTATCTCGACAACCTGGTCGGCAAGAAACCGATCAATATCAGCGATCTCGAACGCTATCTTCTGCTTACCGAGGACTTGCCGGGCGTCAAGGTCAAGGCGGTGATGCGGCCGGGCCGCGAGCCGGGCTCCTCCGAGCTGATCGCCCAGCTCCAGCGCGAGTGGTGGGACCTCTTCAACCAGACCGACAACCGGGGCTCGAACTTCACCGGCCCGGTGCAGAGCCTGTTCGCCGGCGGCATCAACTCATTCACCTCGATGGGCGATCGCCTCGAGCTCAGCTACTTCACGACGCTGGATACGGAGAACAACTTCCTGCAGGGCGCCTATAGCGGCTACATCGGCTCGGAAGGCTTCCGCTTCCGCCTGTATGGCGGCTATGGCCGCATCCGGCCGGGCGACCCGATCAGCCAGACCGGCTATTTCGGCCAGGTCACCATCGCCGGCCTGCAGCTCTACCACCCGATCATCCGCTCGCGCCGCGTCAACGTCGCGCTCAACGGCTCGTTCGACTACTACCGCTCGATCGTCGATGTCACCGGCAACATCCGGCTGAGCGCGGTCGACCTGCGCTCGGTGCGCGGCTGGATCGATGCCAGCTATCGCGACCCGTTCAACGGCGTGACCTACGGCAACATCCGCTTCAGCAAGGGCGTCAACGTGCTGGGCGCCAGCAAGGCGGGCGACCAGCTGCTGCCGCGTCAGGGCGCCGATCCCAACTACTTCAAGGTCAACGCCGAGGTCTCGCGGCTGCAGGGCCTGTACAGCGACGACGATTTCGCGCTCAACCTGTTCGTCACGGGCGCTGCCCAGATCAGCGACAACATCCTGCCGCCCAGCGAGAAGTTCTTCCTCGGCGGCGAGCGGCTGGGCCGCGGCTACTACGCCGGCCAGGTCACCGGCGACCGCGCGATCGCCGCCTCGATCGAGCTGCAGCTCTCCTTCGCCGTGCCGTACAGCGACGTGCAGCCGAGCTCGGCGCCCTCCAGTGTCGCAGGGCGCGTGCGCGGTCTTCCGCTGCAGCTCTACGCGTTCTATGATTACGGCAAGGCTTGGAACCTGGCGACTTTCGAGACGCCGACGATCGTTGCGAGATCGTACGGTTTTGGCGTGCGTGCCAATGTGGGCGACACGCTGACAGTTGAGGCCGAGGCCGTTCGTCGGATCGACCTTGCTGTAGATGGCGCGGCGGCGCCTCGCTTGAACCCTTGGGGTGCGTATTTCCGCGCGACTACCCGTTTTTAGGGATCGCGCAGTCTGGGCGTGTGGGCTGATGGATCGGGGACCGGGGAAACCCTGATTCGCCAGCGGGGAGTGAAGGTCATGTCACAGCGACAGATGATCGCCCGGTCACGGCGGCAGCGTACACGCTCCGCCACCGAATCGGCGGTCACCCGGGCATCAGCGTTCGCGATCCATCACGGCGGGCGCGGCGCGCTGCTTTCCGGCACGGCGTTCGCAGCGCTGGTCGCCTGTGGCCTGTTCGCGTTTAACGGTCCCGCGCTGGCGCAGAACACCACGCAGCTGCCGACGGGCGGGGTGGTGACGGGCGGCAGCGCGACGATCACGCAGAGCGGCAGCAGCCAGCTGACGATCAACCAGACGACCGATCGCGGGGTGATCGACTGGCGTTCGTTCAGCATCGGCCAGGGCAACCGCGTCGACTTCATCCAGCCCGGCCGCACCTCGGTGACGCTCAACCGGGTGACCGGGCCGGACCCGTCGGTGATCTCGGGCATGCTCAACGCCAACGGCCAGGTGGTGCTGATCAACCAGGCCGGCGTGATGTTCACGGGTGGCGCGCAGGTCAACGTCGAGTCGCTGATCGCCAGCACGGCCAACGTGGCCAACCCGCAGGCCTTCATGGCGGGCGGCAAGATCGCCTTCGACCAGGCCGGCGCCAACCCCAACGCGCGCGTCGTCAACGACGGCACGATCACGGTGCGCGACGGCGGGCTGGTGGCGCTGCTGGGCCCGTCGGTGGCCAACAACGGCGTGATCAACGCCCGGCTGGGCCGGGTGACGGTGGGCGGCTACGAGACGTTCACGGTCGACCTCAACGGCGACGGTCTGGTGAACTTCGCGGTCGGCAACCCGGTGTCGCAGACGCCGCGCGATGGCGACGGCAAGGCGCTGGCGCTGGCCTCGAACACCGGCACGATCAACGCCGATGGCGGCCAGGTGGCGATCACCGCGGCGGCGGCGCGCGCGGTGGTCGACGGCGTGGTCAACGTCGGCGGCCAGGTCAACGCGCGTAGTGTGACCAACGAAGGCGGCGTGATCGTCTTCGGCGGCGGCGAGAGCACGCAGGTCAACGTCAACGGCACGATCGACGTGTCGGGTGCGGGCGCGAGCCAGAAGGGCGGCACGGTCACGGTCACGGCGCCGAAGGTGACTGTCGAGGCGACGGCGCGGATCAACGCCAATGGCGGGGCGGGCGGCGGCACGGTGCTGGTGGGCGGCGGCAAGCAGGGCCAGGGCCCGATCGCCAATGCGCAGACCACGACCGTGGCGACGGGCGCGACCATCACCGCGGATGCGACCAACAAGGGCAATGGCGGCACGGTCGTCGTTTGGGCCGACAACACCACGGTGTTCGGTGGCACGATCTCGGCGAGTGGCGGGACAGCCGGCGGCAATGGCGGCTTCGTCGAGACGTCGGGCAGGGTCACGCTGTCGTTGCTCGACGGCGCAACCGTGACCGCTGTCGCGCCGGCCGGCGTGGCCGGCCTGTGGTTGATGGACCCGACGAAC
>JAFAZJ010000224.1 GCA_019239835.1 Alphaproteobacteria bacterium
CCGAAACAAGACGCCGGCGTCATAGTTGCCACGAGGGGCGGCCGTCAGTATGGTCCGCGCGCTTTCGCGATGGGGCGTAGCCAAGTGGTAAGGCAGTGGATTTTGATTCCACCATTCCCAGGTTCGAATCCTGGCGCCCCAGCCAGCTGACCGTGCGGACTTTTCTCTGTCGCACGGCCGGCGCAAACGACGCCCGTCGTTCCGCGACTTCTTTGCTTGAGCGCCACTCCATAGGCTCGGAAAACACCTCGGATTCGGAGACGAAATCGGCCTTTCGGCGCATTTCTCTCTGGCCGTCCCCAACGAGGTGTCGATTCCTGATGCACATCGCAGAGGACTGCGGGCAAACGGCTAGATCGGGCGTCGATTGAAACCTAGCGGGCTTTCTTTGACTCTCCCGGAAGGCGCGGCAGGAGGGCTGTGAGGAAGCCCAAGCATAGCAGGTACGGCGTCTCGTTGTAGACCGTGGTGATGCTCGTCCAGTCGGCGATCTTGCCAAGGCCGGCGGCGCCCAGGCCGCCGAGGCCGAAGGAGAAGCCGTAGAAAATTCCGGCAACAAGCCCGACCCGGTCGGGTAGCAATTCCTGCGCGTAGACCAGGATTGCTGCGAAGGCTGAGGCCACGATGATGGCGACCATCACGGCCAGCACGCCCGTCCAGAACAGGTTGGCGTGCGGCAGCATCAGCGCAAATGGCAGGGCGCCCAGGATCGAGAACCAGATCACCGGAACGCGGCCGACGCGATCGCCGACCAGGCCGCCCAGTAGCGTGCCGACGACGATGCCGAACATGAAGGCGAAGAGGAAGTACTGCGCCGTCTTGATGGTGAGGTCGAACTTATCCATCAGATAGAACGTAAAGTAGGAGCCGAGGCTCGACTGATAGACGTTCTTGCTGAACAGCAGCACGACCAGGATGAACACAGCGAAGCCGACGCGCGCCGTCGAAAGGCCATGAGGCGCGGCGACCGTTTTGCCCTTCTTGGCGCTGGCGATGATACCTTCGGCAAGACGCGCACGGTACCACTGGCCGAGCTGGAACAGGATCACCATTGCCACCAGGGCGGCGCCGGAGAACCAGGCGAGGCTGTGCTGGCCGCGCATGACGACGACGAAGGCGGCCAGCAGCGGACCGCAGGCCGAGCCCATGTTGCCGCCGATCTGAAATAGCGACTGCGCCAAACCGTAGCGGCCGCCGGCGGCCATGCGGGCCATGCGCGACGCTTCGGGATGGAACACCGACGAGCCCATGCCGATCATCGCGGCCGACAGCAGGATCACCGGATAGTCACTTGCCTGCGAGAGCGAGAGCAGGCCTACCAGGGTGAAGCCCATGCCAAGCACCAGCGAGTAGGGCATCGGCCGCTTGTCGGTGTACATGCCGACGACCGGCTGCAGCATCGAGGCGGTGAACTGGAAGGCCAACGTGATGAAGCCGACCTGGGTGAAGGAGAGAGCGTAGTTCTCCTTGAGGATCGGGTAGAGCGCCGGCACCAGCGACTGCATCATGTCGTTCAGCAGATGGCAGAAGCTGAGTGAGAGGATTATCGCGAAGGTGGTGCTGTCGACGGGGCCGGTCGTGACTGTCGGCGCGGCGGGGGCGGGATTGGCTGCGGCGACGGTGTCGGCCGCCATTGTGCTGTCGGTCATCTCCGCATGATAAAGTGCGGAGGTTTTCATCATCATTGCCATTTCGCAAACCAGCCGTGCGCCTCTAGGTGGGTGGGGAGCGGTTCCGTGTATAGAATAGACTGCCCCAGCATGAAGTCGGAGGGCATCAGTGCCATGAAGATCACTGACAAAGCGCGAATGCATTGAGATGTGTAAGTGCGGCTCACTTTCTTCGGCTGGTTCACGCTCGGACAACCCGCCAATACACGAAGACATCGCACTGATGAGGAAACTGCTATTGCGCAATAAGTCAGCTTCTTAGGTAGCGCGCGTCTTTCCATAACGGATTTGTGCGAACGCCATCTAATCCGGAGGTCACGCCTTCATCTGGCGAAGACACGAGTATTCACGTCATCCGCAAGGCCAGTGCCGCTCCCACCAGCTCAGGAAGTTTGTCGTGGTCTAAAACAGCACAGGCTGGAACCCGATACGTTTCGGCTGCCAAATACCGAAGAACAGCTTCACGCAGAACATTTTGTCATTGTGTTCAAGCTGCGGACTTGGACACGACCATATGGCTTGAAACTCCGCGCACGCCGTCGATGGTCCCGGCGAGCGCTCGACATGCATCGACCTCCCGGTTCGTTCCCGCCTCCCCCCAGAGGTGCACAATGCCGCCATCGACGACGGCATTGGCAACAATCGAGCCAGCCCAATGCCTCTTGCCAAGCTCCGCGAGAAGCCGCTGGCGAATTGCACGGTCGTCGATCTCTGCCGCCGGCTGCTCAATCGGTTCGAGAGCAAGAAGTGCGCGGAGCAGGTCGCGGCGACTGACGATGCCGACCAGGCGATCGCCGTCGACCACCGGCAGGCGCTTGATGACATGGCGTTCCATCAGTTCGGCCAGCTCGCGGAGCGACATGCGAGCATGGGCAGTAGTGACGGCGGAACTCATCACATCCGATACCAGACGGCCATGGGTGCGTAGGAACTCCGACGCCAAGCGCAAATCGCTGGCGAACACGGCGCTCCACCACGGACACCGCTTCTCGCATTTAGTCTCGTTCCGCCGCATGAGGTCGGACTCGCTGATGAGCCCGACGAGTCTTTTCTCGGCATTCAGCACCGGCAACGACGTGATGCGGTGACGCAGGAGGAGCTGTGCAGCGTCGTAGACGCTCGTCTCGGGCGAGACCGTAATAACGTTGGTTGTCATAATATCGATGGCCTTCATAAAGACCCCGCAACATCTCTGGTAACTTCGCCAGATTGGCTCAAATCCGTCGGCGGAGCTTTGATTTGGCTCATTTTCCGGCGCGGCTTCAGCCTTGACAGAAGGCCGTAAGAGGAGATGCGGGGTCGCGGCCTTAGCAACGGGGCGAGCTAACCCGGGGGATCTTCCCCACCATCATCGGCCCATAAATTCCGGCGAAGCCGGCGAAGGCCACCGACCAGGCGATACCCGCGAGCTGCAGTAGTTCGACAACCAGCGACGACGGGAATGAAGCGGCAATCCGGGCCAAAGCCGCGACCAGTACCAAAACATAGACCAGTACCGTTCCGTGCGACGCCGCGAGGGCGCGACCTGTGTGGCCCAGCGTAGCGCGGGTCATGACCGCAAGAGTCATGAGGCCGATGCCGCCGACGCCCCAGGCATGGGCCGCTGCGCCGGTTATCGGCGCCGCGGCGAGAGCCGATGCGCCAGCCAGCAGGAAGCCGGTCGGGACGAACGCGTAGGCCAGGTGCAGGACCAGCACCAGCCAGTCGCCGCGCGTACGATCGCCAGCCCAGCGTGCCAGCCGCACCAGCTGCACCAGGCCAGCGGCGATGGCGAGGCCCGCGGTAACGCGCCAGTCCGGCTCCGCTACCCAGCACGCTAGGGCAGCGACCGATACGGCGATGCAGGCAATGTCGAAGCGGTTGAACGGCTGCGGCAGGCGGCCCGGCGCCTCGCGCATCAGCGCGTTGCGGGTGAAGTTGGGCACGATGCGCCCGCCGATCAGCACGATCAGCGCGATCACCACCGCCAGGCCCAGACGCAGCCCCACATCGGCGACGCCCTCGCGCAGCACCTCGACATGGAACTGGATGTTGGCCGCGATCAGCACGCCGAGGATGACCAGCAGCTTGAAGTTGCGCCGATTGCCTGATGCGACGATCTCGCGCCCGGCGACGAGGGCGACCATCGGCAGGAACAGCAGGTCGAGCGCCATCGCCGCGTACAGACCGATCAATTCGGAGATCGCCATGCCAACGCGGCCGGCGAACCAGGCCGCCGCGAGCAGCATCAGCGGCCTGCCCGCCACTGGCTTGCGCCCGGTCCAGTTCGGGATCGCGGTCAGCAGGAAGCCGGCAATCGCCGCGGCGGCATAACCAAAGATCATCTCGTGGGCGTGCCAGTCGCGCGCCGCCATTGCCAGCGGCAGGCTCACATGCCCGAGGAAGACGGGCAGCCAGAGCAGGATGGCGAGTGCCGCGAAACCGCCTGCCGCCAGAAAGAACGTACGAAACCCGTAACTGAACACGGTCATGGACCTGACCCTCAGGCGTGATGGCAGTCGCAGGATCCCGAATCATGGCGCAGCGACCAGACCAGCATGTGCTTCAGACACGCCGTGCCGGGATCCTCGGCGCGTTCCATCGCGGTCATCAGCGCCAGCCAGTCGTCATCCGATGCGTGGCTGGCAAAGCCTTGCGCGGCGAAAATGGCATAGGCAGCCGGCGTCACCTCGAAGGACCGCGCCGCCGCGTCGATCTCGACCATCAGCGCAAGGTCGCCGAGCGCGATCATCGCCTCGGCGGCGAAGGCCTCGTCGCCGAGCCGCTCGATCATCTGCCCCAGCATCATGCGCGCCTCCTACTGCAGCAGCGGGCTTGCCGCAGGCGCAAGGTCAATGCCGGTGACGACGGCGCGACCTGCCAGCAGCGAGATGTACTGCTGCAGCGCGCGGCGGCGCACACTCTCCTCGAGGTAGTCGGCGATACGCGCCTGCACCATCTCGAAGGGCAGCTCGCGACCTTCGATCCGGCGATCGAGGCGCACGGCGTGAATGCCATAGCGGCTCTCCACCGGCTCGGGATGGACGGCGCCCGGCGCCATGCCGCGCAGCGCCGCGTCGAATTCCGGCACCGTCTGGCCCGGCGAGAGCTGGCCGAGATTGCCGCCCTGCCCGGCCGAGGGGCACGCCGAATGCTGCGCTGCCATCGCGGCGAAGTCTTGCGGCCGCGCCCGCAGCGATGCGATCAGGGCACATGCCGTCTCACGGGCTTGCGTGCGCGCAGCCGCGTCGCCGGGCGCGGCCGCCAGCAGGATGTGGGCCGCCTCGCAGAGATCGGGCGTGCGAAAGCGCTGTCGGTTGCGCGCGTAGTAGCGCCGGCAGGTTTCCTCATCGGCGGAAGGCACGATCACGTCGCGCTCGATCAGCTGCCTGTAGCGCGCCTCCTGCTCCGTTTCCGCGCGGCCTTCCTCGTCCTCGATCGGCTCGGCGACGATACCCAGCCGATCGGCTTCCTGCGACAGCAGCTCGCGGATCGCCAAGGCCCGCGTCGCGAACTCCCAGGCGCGATCCGGGTCGTTCGAGGGATGGTGCTGGGTCTCGCGTACGATGTCGGCACTGCCGATGACAACGCCGTTGACAGAGACCGGCACCGGCCGCGTGAAGCGGCGGGGGGGCTGCGCTGCAGTCGCGGTCATGGCCGTCCCCTCGCCGGCAGGGAACCGCGGCTACGCACGACCTGATAGCCGCGGCGGCCGAGATACCAGACAGGCGCCGACCAGATATGAACCAGCCGGCTGAACGGGAAGACGAGGAACAAGGTCATGCCCAGCACCAGATGCACCAGGTACGGCCAGTCGAGACCCTGTAGCGTCGAGCCGTCCACCGGATGGAGGGTGACGATGCCCTGGGCCCAGTGCGACAGGATCAGCATCACCGAACCGTCGCGATGATGGATCGAGAACGGCAGGGTCAGCAGGCCGAGCACGAGCTGCGTCCACAACAGGGCCAGGATCGCGATATCCATCGCCGAGCTGGTGCGCCGGATGCGTTCGTCGAACAGCCGGCGATGCAGCAGCAGGCTCAAGCCCGCGAAGCAGATCACGCCGGCGATGCCGCCGGCGGTGACGGCGATGACCTGCTTCTGCTCGACGCTCAGCAGCAACGTATAGACCGAGGTTGGTGTCAGAAGGCCGACCGTGTGGCCCAGCAGCAGGAACAGGATGCCGACATGGAACAGGTTCGAGCCCCAGCGCAGCTGGCGCTTGCGCAGGATCTGGCTCGAGCTCGCCTTCCACGTATAGGGCTCGCGATCGAAGCGAATCAGGCTGCCGAGCAGGAATACCGTCAGGCAGATGTACGGATACCAGACGAACAGCAGATGGAAGATGTAGTCCTTCATGACGCCACTCCCCGGGCCGAATCCATCGCCGCGCGCAGGCGACCAGCCATGCGGTCGACCGGGCAGCTGGCCGCGGCTGTGCCGGGGCCGAAGGTCACCTCCTGGTCGACCCAGGCCGCGTCGAGCGCCTCGAGATCGTCAGGTTCGGGATCAGGCTCGGCGCGCAAGGCAGCGAGCGTCGCCTCGTCGAGCTTGGCGCGCGACAGGGCCAGCAGCGCGGCCATCACCGCCTCGTACGACGATTTGCGCTTGGCCAGCCGCTCGCGCAGTGCCGCCAGGACGTTGGCCGGCTGGCCGACGAGCTCGATCGCGGCGCGCGGCGGCTGTGTCGAGGCGTATTCGAGGAACAGCGGCAGGAAGTCGGGCAGCTCACTGGCGACCGGCGAATAGCCGTTCTCCTCGTAGAGCTTGAGTAGGTCGACCATCGCCTGTCCGCGATCGCGGCTCTCGCCGTGCACGTGCTCGAAGAGGTGCAGCGACAGCGACCGCGTACGATCGAACAGCAGGCCATAGCGCTCCTGCAGGTCGAAAAGATCACCGCTTTCGAGCTCACCGATCAGGCCCTCCAGCGCCCGCCGTTCTACCGCGGGCAGCAACGCCTCGCGGTCGAGCGTGGCGCGGATCTCGCCGGTGGCAGCGAGCAGATCCTCGGTCGGATAGCAGAGCAAGGCGGCGAGCGCGCGCAAGGTCTTCATCACACCACCTCCATCGGCGTCTTGCGCTTGAGCTTGCCGCCGGCGAACAGGTTGCCGGTGCCGTCATCGGGCGAGCAGCCATTGCCGAAGCTGAAGCCGCAGGCGCCGCGCAGCGCGTAGGCGTCCTCCGAGGTCTCGCGATGCGCCGTCGGGATGACGAAGCGGTCCTCGTAATTGGCGATCGCCATCACGTGGTACATCGCCTCGATCTGCGCGGCACTCAGACCCACGCGCTTGGCGATGGCGTGGTCGACGACACCGTCGACCGTCTTGGCACGCATATAGGCGCGCATCGCCAGCATGCGTTCCAGGCCCTGAGCCACCGGCTCCTCGTCGCCCGCCGTGAGCAGGTTGGCGAGGTAGCGCAGCGGGATGCGCAGCGAGCGCACGTCGGGCATGGCGCCGTCGACGCCCATCTTGCCGGCTTCGGCCGCCGACTGGATCGGCGACAGCGGCGGCACGTACCAGACCATCGGCAGGGTGCGGTACTCGGGATGCAGCGGGAAGGCGACCTTCCACTCCATCGCCATCTTCCACACCGGCGAACGCTTGGCCGCCTCGAGCCAGGCGTCGGGCACGCCGTCAAGTCGCGCCAGGGCGATCACGTTCTCGTCGTGCGGATCGAGGAAGACGCCCATCTGCGCGTCGTAGAGCTGCTTCTCGTCGGCCACCGACGCGGCCTGCTCGATGCGGTCGGCGTCGTAGAGCATCACGCCGAGATAGCGGATGCGGCCGACGCAGGTCTCCGAGCACACCGTCGGCTGGCCCGCCTCGATGCGCGGGTAGCAGAAGATGCATTTCTCCGATTTGCCCGACGACCAGTTGAAATAGACCTTCTTGTACGGGCAGGCCGAGACGCACATGCGCCACCCCCGGCACTTGTCCTGGTCGATCAGGACAATGCCGTCTTCCTCGCGCTTGTAGATGGCGCCCGACGGGCAGGCCGCGACACAGGCCGGGTTGAGGCAATGCTCGCACAGCCGCGGCAGATACATCATGAAGGTGTTCTCGAACTGGCCGTAGATCTCCTTCTGCACGCCCTCGAAATTATAGTCCGCCGAGCGCTTGGCGAACTCGCCGCCGAGGATCTCCTCCCAGTTCGGGCCCCACTCGATCTTCTCCATGCGCTGGCCGGTGATCAGCGAGCGCGGCCGCGCCGTCGGAAAAGCCTCGAGCTCGGGCGCCTTCTGCAGGTGCTCGTAGTCGAAGGTGAAGGGCTCGTAGTAGTCGTCGATCTCCGGCAGGTCGGGATTGGCGAAGATGTTGGCGAGGATGCGCCACTTCGAGCCGATGCGCGGCTGGATCTTGCCGTTCTTCTTGCGCACCCACCCGCCGTTCCAGCGCTTCTGGTTCTCCCAGTCCTTGGGATAGCCGATGCCGGGCTTGGTCTCGACGTTGTTGAACCAGGCGTATTCCATGCCTTCGCGGTTGGTCCACACGTTCTTGCACGTCACCGAGCAGGTGTGGCAGCCGATGCACTTGTCGAGGTTCAGCACCATCGCGATCTGTGCGCGGACTCTCATGACACATCTCCCCGCGCCGCATCGGGATGCGGACGTTCGAGCCAGTCGACCTTCACCAGCTTGCGCACGATGACGAACTCGTCGCGGTTGGTGCCGATCGTGCCGTAGTAGTTGAAGCCCCAGGCCTGCTGGGCGTAGCCGCCGATCATGTGCGTCGGCTTCAGCACCGCGCGCGTCACCGAGTTGTGGATGCCGCCGCGCTTGCCGGTCGTCTCCGCGCCCGGCACGTTCACGATCTTCTCCTGCGCGTGGTACATGAAGATCGTGCCTTCCTTCATGCGCTGCGAGACCACCGCACGCGCCACCAGCGCACCGTTGACGTTGAAGGCCTCGACCCAGTCGTTGTCGACGATGCCGGCCTTGGCCGCGTCGATCTCGCTCAGCCAGACGATCGGTCCGCCGCGCGAGAGCGTCAGCATCATCAGATTGTCGGTGTAGGTGGAGTGAATGCCCCACTTCTGGTGCGGCGTGATGAAGTTCAGCACGATCTCCTTCTCGCCGTTGGGCTTGGCGCCCAGCAGAGGTCGGGTGGTTCGCAGATCGACCGGCGGACGATAGACACAGAGGCCTTCGCCGAACGCCAGCATCCAGCGATGGTCCTGGTAGAGCTGCTGGCGGCCGGTCAGCGTGCGCCAGGGAATCAGCTCGTGCACGTTGGTGTAGCCGGCGTTGTAGCAGACCTTCTCACTCTCCAGTCCCGACCAGGTCGGCGCCGAGATGATCTTGCGCGGCTGCGAGACGACGTCGCGGAAGCGGATCTTTTCGTCCTCCTTGGGCAGCGCCAGATGCGCATGCTCGCGGCCGGTGGCCTTCGACAGCGCTTCCCACGATCTCACCGCGACCTCGCCGTTGGTCTCCGGCGCCAGCATCAGCAGCACCTCAGCGGCGTCGATGTCGCTCTCGATGCGCGCCATGCCCTTGGTCGGGCCATCCTCGACGACGCCATTGAGCGCCTTGAGGTGCTCGACCTCGTGCGCGGTCTGCCAGGCGATGCCCTTGATGCCGTTGCCGACCTTCTCCATCAGCGGACCGAGCGCGGTGAAGCGCTGGTAGGTGCTGGGATAGTCGCGCTCGACGACAGCGATGTTGGGCATGGTCTTGCCGGGGATCGGCTCGACCTCGCCCTTCTTCCAGTCCAGTACCTCGAGCGCCTGGGCCATCTCGCCCGGGCTGTCGTGCATGATTGGCGTCAGCACGACGTCCTTCTCGACGCCCAGCACCTCCGGCGCCACGCGCGAGAAGGCCTTGGCGATCGACTTGTAGATCTCCCAGTCGCTGCGGGCTTCCCACGACGGATCCACCGCCGAGCTCAGCGGATGGATGAACGGGTGCATGTCCGACGTGTTAAGGTCGTTCTTCTCGTACCAGGTGGCTGTCGGCAGCACGATGTCGGAGTAGACGCAGGTGGTCGACATGCGGAAGTCGAGCGTCACCAGCAAGTCGAGCTTGCCCTCCGGCGCCTGGTCGCGCCACGTCACCTCGGTCGGCTTGGCCCTGCCCTCCTCGCCGAGATCCTTGCCCATCACGCCGTGCGTCGTGCCCAGCAGGTGCTTGAGGAAGTACTCATGGCCCTTGCCCGAGGAGCCCAGCAGGTTGGAGCGCCACACGAACATGTTGCGCGGCCAGTTCTTCGGGTTGTCGGGATCCTCGCAGGACATGCGCAGCTCGCCGCTCTTGAGCTTCTGCGCGACGTAGTCCTTGACCTCCATGCCGGCCGCCGCGGCGGCACGGGCAATGCCCAGCGGGTTGTTCTCGAGCTGCGGTGCCGAAGGCAGCCAGCCCATGCGCTCGGCGCGCACGTTGTAGTCGATGATCGAGCCGTCCCAGTTTCCTTCGGGCGCGGTCGGCGAGACGATGTCGCCGACATTGATGGTCTCGTAGCGCCACTGGTCGGTGTGCGCGTAGAAAGCCGACGTCGAGTTCTGCTGCCGCGGCGGGCGACCCCAGTCGAGCGCAAAGGCGAGTGGCGCCCAGCCGGCCTGCGGCCGCAGCTTCTCCTGGCCGACATAATGCGCCCAACCGCCGCCCGACTGGCCGACGCAGCCGCACATCGCCAGCATGTTGATCACGCCGCGATAATTCATGTCGCAGTGGTACCAGTGGTTCATCGCCGCACCGATGATCACCATCGAGCGACCTTTGGTCTTCTCGGCGTTGGTCGCGAACTCGCGCGCCACCTGGACGATCTTGTCGCGCGGCACACCGGTAATCTTCTCGGCCCAGGCCGGCGTGTAGGGCACGTCGTCGTCGAGCGACTTCGCCACGTTGGGACCACCCAGGCCGCCATCGACACCGTAATTGGCCACGAACAGGTCGCGCACGGTGGCGACCAAGGTCTCGCCATCGACCAGCTTCAGCCGCTTCACCGCGACGAGGCGGTCGAGCACACGATCATGGTTGGTGGAGGTGAAGTGCTCGTGCTCGATACCGCCGAAATACGGGAAGCCAACATCGACCACGTCGTCGGCGATATCATTGAGCGACAGGCGCAGCACCGTGTCGTTGCCCGCGGTGTCCTTCTCCTCGAGGTTCCACTTACCGGACTCGCCCCAGCGGAAGCCCACCGAGCCGCGCGGCACGACGATCGAGCCGGTCCTCTCGTCGAAGGCCACGGTCTTCCAGTCGGGATTGTTCTGCTCACCCAGCGACGCGTCGAAATCCGAGGCGCGCACGAAGCGGTCGGGCACATAGCGGCCATCGCGCTTCACCAGCCGCACCAGCATCGGCATGTCGGTGTACTGACGCACGTAGTCACGGAAATACGGCACGGCGCGACCGACGTGATACTCCTTGAGGATCACATGGCCCATCGCCATGGCCAGCGCCGAGTCGGTGCCCTGCTTCACCGACAGCCAGATGTCGCCGAATTTCGAAGCCTCGGAGTAGTCCGGGCAGATCACGGCACTCTTCATGCCGCGATAGCGCGCCTCGGTGTAGAAGTGCGCGTCGGGTGTCCGCGTCTGCGGGACGTTGGAGCCCCAGAGGATGACGAAGCCGGCGTTGTACCAGTCGGCCGATTCAGGGACGTCGGTCTGCTCGCCCCAAGTCTGCGGCGAAGCCGGCGGCAGATCGCAGTACCAGTCGTAGAACGACATGCACACGCCGCCGATCAGCGACAGGTAGCGCGAGCCCGCGGCGTAGGAGACCATCGACATCGCCGGGATCGGCGAGAACCCGAGGATGCGGTCGGGGCCGTAGGTCCTCGCCGTGTAGGCGTTAGCGGCGGCGACGATCTCGGTCGCCTCGTCCCAGCCGACGCGCACGAAACCGCCGTGGCCACGCTTGCTGGTATAGGCGGAGCGCTTCTTCGGGTCCTCGACGATCGAGGCCCAGGCGGCCACGGGGCTCAGCGTTGCGCGTGCCTGGCGCCACAGACGCAGCAGGCGTGAACGGGCCAGCGGATACTTCACGCGGTTGCCGGAATAGAGGTACCAGCTGTAGCTGGCGCCGCGCGAGCAGCCGCGCGGCTCGTGGTTGGGCAGCTCGGGCCGTGTGCGCGGATAGTCGGTCTGCTGCGTCTCCCAGGTGACGATGCCGCCTTTGACGTAGATCTTCCACGAGCACGAGCCGGTGCAGTTGGCACCGTGCGTCGAGCGCACGATCTTGTCGTGCTGCCAGCGCTTGCGATAGGCGTCCTCCCAGCCGCGGCTCTCGGTCGTGGTGATGCCATGGCCGTTGGCGAAAGGCTCGCGGGTCTTGGTGAAGAAAGTCAGCCGGTCGAGGAAATGCGACACGATCGGTCTCCGGTTACTGGGCGGGCACGGCGGCGGCCGTAGCCGGCGTCTTGCGTTCGATGTCGAAGAGCAAGCCGCCCCTGCGGGTGTAGAAGAACCAGGTCACGGCGATGCAGCTGACGTAGAAGGCGATGAAGCCGTACAGCGCCAGCACCGGCGAGCCGGTCGCCGCGATCGACGATCCGAAGCTCTTGGGAATGAAGAACGCGCCGTAGGCCGCGATCGCCGAGGTGAAGCCGATAATCGCCGCCGACTCGCGCTCGCCCTGCAGACGACGCGTGTCGAGTGGTGCCTGCGGCATCACGCGCTCCATGTCCTTGCGCATGATCGCGGGGATCATCTGGAAGGTGGATGCGTTGCCCACGCCGGTGGCGCAGAACAGCAGCAGGAAGCAGGCGAAGAAGCCGGCGAAGTCCTTCTCACCGATGAAGTAGACGACGCCGGCCGCGCCCAGGGTCATGGCGATGAACACCCAGAAGGTGACACGGCCGCCGCCCCACTTGTCCGACACCCAACCCGTCATCGAGCGCGCCATGGCACCGACCAATGGGCCGAGGAAGGCATATTTCAGCGCGTTGATCTCCGGGAAGGTCACCTTGGCGAGAAGCGGGAAACCCGCCGAGTAGCCGATGAACGAGCCAAAGGTGCCGGTGTACAGCCAGCACATGATCCAGTTGTGCCGGCGCTGGAAGATCACCGACTGCTCGGCGAACGAGGCCTTGGCCGAGGCAATGTCGTTCATGCCGAACCAGGCGGCGAAGGCCGAAACGGCGATGAATGGCACCCAGATGAAGCCGGCGTTCTGCAGCCACAGTCGGCTCTCGCCTGAGGCCGCGCGCACGACCTGCGCATCGCCACCCAGCCAGCCGAAGACACCCGTGGTGATGATCACGGGTACGACGAACTGCACGACGCTGACGCCGAGATTGCCCAACCCGGCGTTGAGCGCCAGCGCGTTGCCCTTCTCCGCCTTGGGGAAGAAGAACGAGATGTTCGACATCGACGAGGCGAAATTGCCGCCGCCAAAGCCGCAGAGCAGCGCCAGGGCCAGGAAGATCCAGTAGGGCGTCGCCGGGTTCTGCACCGCGTAGCCGATGCCGGCGGCCGGCAGGATCAGCGACCACGTGGCGACCGTCGTCCACAGCCTCCCACCGAAGATCGGCACGGTGAAGGAGTAGAAGATGCGCAAGGTGGCGCCGGAGACGCCGGGCAGCGCCGCCAGCCAGAAGAGCTGGTCGGTCGTGTACTTGAAGCCGATCGAGGGCAGCTTGGCCACGACGACCGACCACACCATCCATACCGCGAAGGACAGCAAGAGCGCGGGGATCGAGATCGCGAGGTTGCGCCGCGCAATGCGACAGCCGTTTTCTTCCCAGAACACCTTGTCCTCGGGCCGCCAGTCCTCGAGCGTCTTGCCGGAGAGCTTGCCGACATGCTCGGGCCCGTGGATCGGCTGCATCTCCGGCAGCTCGGGCAGCTTGGCCAGCGCCTCGCCGACCTTGTCGCGCTCCATGGCGCGGATCGACACGTGCATCCACACCAGCGACACGGCGACGACCAGGAAGAGCAGCATGAAGCAGCTCGTCCAGATGCCGGTCAGGTCGTTGAGCAGGCCGAAGGCGATCGGCAGCACGAAGCCGCCGAGTCCACCCACAAGGCCGACGACACCGCCGACCGCGCCGACGTGCTTGGGGTAATAGACCGGGATGTGCTTGTAGACCGCCGCCTTGCCCAGGCTCATGAAGAAGCCGAGCACGAAGATGACGATGGTGAAGGGCACCAGGCCCATCTCCAGCGTGAAGGCAATCGGGCCCGTGATTCCCTTGACGATGTACTGCGTCGGCGGATAGGCGAGGACGAAGCAGGCCGCCACCGAGACGCCGAAGGTCCAGTACATCACGCGCCGTGCGCCAAACCGGTCGGACAGCACGCCACCGTAGATGCGAAACAGGCTGGCCGGGATCGAATAAGCGGCGCCGATCATGCCGGCTGTGGTGATGTCCAGCCCGTAGACGCCAATCAGGTAGCGCGGAAGCCACAGCGCCAATGCCACGAAGGCACCGAAGACGAAGAAGTAATAGAGCGAAAAGCGCCAGACCTGCACGTTGCGCAGCGGCTCGAGCATGGCCGAGACCGGCTCGGGCTTGATGCCGGCCTTGCGCCGGGCCGCGAGCTGCGGATCGTCCCTCGTGGTGAACCAGAACACCACGGCCGTCGCGAGCAGGACGAACGCCCAGATCTCGGCGACGCTCTTCCAGCCCCACGCGACCATGACGAAAGGCGCGATGAACTTGGTGACCGCAGCGCCGACGTTACCGGCACCGAAGACACCCAACGCGGTGCCCTGCCGGCCCTGCGCATACCAGCGTGAGACATAGGCGATGCCGGCTGCGAAGGAGCCGCCGGCGATGCCGACACCCAGCGCGGCCAGCAGGAAGGTCGGGTAGTCGTAGGCGAAGGTCAGCAGCCAGGTCGCCACCGCGGCGGCGAGCATCACGCCCACGAAGACGATGCGACCGCCGTGCTGATCGGCCCAGATGCCGAGGATCAGGCGGATCAGCGAGCCGACCAGGATCGGCGTGCCGACCAGCAGGCCGAACTGCGTGTCGCTCAGCCCGAGGTCCTTCTTGATCTGCACGCCGATAATGGAAAAGATCGTCCACACAGCGAAGCACGTGGTGAACGCCAGCGTGCTCATGGCAAGAGCGGTTGTCCTGCCCTCGTCAGCCACTACAACTCCATTGTCCTGCATCGCCATCGATCGAGCTCCTGTCGATGGCGGCAAAATGATCCGACAATGCCGCGAAGGGATTGATTTGCGTCAAGATGCCGGCCGTGATCCCGAGAAATATCTTGTCGCGGCGGGCGTTGCCTCAGACGACGGTCTTCACCACCACCATGTGGCTTGCGACTCGGCGCACGCCCTCGATCGTCTGGGCCAGCGCGCGGCACGCATCGACCTCGCGGAGTGTGCCCGCCTCGCCCCAGAGATGGACGATGCCACTGTCGACGATGACGTTCGCAACGATCGATCCGGCCCAATGTCTCGCCTTGAGCTCCTCCAGCAATTGCTGCCGGATCGTCTGGTCTTCCACTTCCGCCGACGGCTGCGCGGACGGCTCGACTGCCAGAAGAGCACGCAGCAGGTCGCTGCGGCTGACGATGCCTACCAGGCGGTGACCATCCAGCACCGGCAGGCGCTTGACGGCATGGCGCTCCATCAGCTCGACCGCCTCGCGCAACGGCATGCGCCCCGTCGCGCAAACCACATCCCGACTCATCACGTCGGCCACGCGACGGCCGTGGGAGCGCAGGAACTCCGAGGCCTGACGCAGGTCGGTCTTGACCAGGTCGCGCCACCACGTGGACCGCTTCTCGGAGCGGATTTCGCCCCGGCGCATCAGGTCGGATTCGCTGATGATGCCGATCAGCCGGCCGTCCGCGTTCAGCACAGGCAGGGCGCTGATGCGCCGACCCAGAAGGAGATCCGCCGCCTCGTAGACAGAGGTGTCGGGCGAGACGGTGATCACGTCAGAGGTCATGATATCGATGACTTTCATGGCGGTCCTGAAGTGCTTGGTGTCGATGGCCGACACTGGAGCGAAATCGACTCGTCCGCCTTGACCTGGCTCAAGCCGTTTCAGCCCGCAGCACGCCGCCGCCGGATGCCGCGAAGCGTCGCCGCGAGAAAGGGTGCGAGGCCCAGAACGGCCATGCCCAGCAGCATCAGGCCGCCGCGGCGCGGATCGTAGTCCGCCATCACCCGCTCGAAGCTGCCATCGATCAGGATGACGCCCAGACCGACGTCGAAGACGAAGGTCAGCACCATCCAGAGCGCGCCCACGATGATCAGCCCGGCCGTGCTCCTCACCTGCATCCAGCGGCTGCTCGCGAGCGCAATGGCGATCACCAGAAAGGAGCCGACCGCGACGCCGAGCTGATGGGTCACCCGGTCGCCGAGCGGCGCCTCGAGAAACAGCGCACGCACCAGGCCGTTCACGCATTCGGCGACGATGATCATGAACCAGACGGCGATCGGGCGGAAATTCATGCGCAGGCTCCGGGCGGCGACAGCCGATGTTCGCCGTGACGCCCTGCCCGCGCCTTGCGCGAGATCAACCGCGCAACACGCTGCGAAAATTGATCGACATCAAGGCGTCGACGCGCTCCGCGGCGCATGAAGGAGGCAACATTCGCAGGAGGGTCCAACCAATGTCCGCTGCAGAGCTTGCCTTTCTCGCCCTGGTGATCGGCACCTTCGCCGTCTTTGCCGTCGCGATGATCTGGCTGCGCGCCGACTATGTGACGTTCCGTCGGCGCCAGCCGTCGACGAGCGAGCAGCTTCAGGCGTGGGCCGCCGAATAGCCGTTCTATGGCCGCATGAAGGCCATCGGCTCGTCGTCGTCGAGGTTCTCCGCGCTGGCGGTGAGCTCGGCGGCGATGTCGTCGTTGGAGCGGCCGGCGCTGCGGAAAGCGCGGATCGCCTCGGCGACCAGCGCACGCCCCACGACATCGGCATCGATCGACCGACCGGCGGCCTCGGCGAGTGCCGCCTGGGCGTGCTTCGCCACGATCTGATAAGCGCTCATCGGCCAGCCTCGAGGCGGTCGTAATGCCGCTTGATCAGGAAGAAGTTGAAGGCGACGCCGAAGAAAGTCAGGCCGAAGCCGAACCAGGCCATGGCGAATTCATGCGCCCTCGCCCACAGGATCAGGCCGACCAGCGCCAAGGCGGCCGCCAGCAGGGCGAATACCCATTCAGAGACGTGATCCATCGTTACCTCCACGGGGCTCGTCAAACAGGATGCGGGCGCTGTCGCCCTCGGGATCGTCGAACTGACCGTCGCGCAGCGACCACAGGAAGGCGGCCAGTCCGAGGCCACCAAGAAACAGCGCGATCGGCAGCAGATAGAGCAGGATGTCCATCACGCCCTGCCTTGGGCCGCACGCAGGCGCAGCGCACTTACGATCACCAGCAGCGATGAGCTCGACATGGCCAGCGCCGCCAGTGGCGGCGTCAGCAGGCCGGCCATGGCGACCGGCACGGCGATGGTGTTGTAGACGATGGCAAGCGCCACGTTGCGACGCATCGCGGCCAACGCCGCCTTCGCCAACGCAAGCGTTTCGACGACGGCCATCAGCGCTTCGCCCTGGAACACCGCATCGGCGGCGGCGGACGCGACATCGGCTGCCTCGCCCGGCGACATCGAGGCGTGTGCCGCGGCGAGCGCCGGCGCGTCGTTGATGCCGTCGCCCACCATCAGCGGCTTGCGTCCGGCCGCGACCAGCTCGCCGATGCGCGCGAGCTTTTGATCGGGCGTCAGCCCAGCCTGCCATGACTCGATGCCGAGCTCTTCGGCGATACGGCGCACGGTGGGCGCGCGATCGCCCGACAGCAGCACGACGTCCATGCCGCATGCTTTGAGCGCCACGACCGTGTCGGCGGCGTCGGCACGCAGCACGTCATCGAACGCAAAGCGCACCGGTGCCTCGCCCGGACGCGCCAGCCACAGCTCCATCGCATCGGCCGCGCCATCCTCGGGCACGCCGCAGAAGCGGCGCGATCCCAGGCGCAGTTCGCCACAGGACAGCCCCTCTCCGGGATGTTCGTGGACATCAGGCAGGGCACGCACATCCGGCACGGCAGCGAGAAGGGCACGCGCCAGCGGATGACGTGACGAGGCGGCGAGCTGCGCCGCGAGCTGCAGCGCATCGGCGGGACGCGTGGCGTCCTCCAGCAGCGCGGCCTTGCCGCGCGTAAGCGTGCCCGTCTTGTCGAAGACAACGAGGTCGACGTCGCCCAGTCGTTCCAGGGCAGTCGGCGAAATGGTCAGCACGCCGAGTCGCGCCAGCCGGCCTATGGCCACCGTCGCGACAGTAGGTTGTGCCAGAGCCAGCGCGCAGGGACAGGTGACGATGAGCACTGCAGCGGCGAGCAACAGCGCGTCGCGCGCCGCAAGGTCGTCGATCAGCCACCACGCCAGGAACGTCGCCAGCGCCAGCAGATGCACCGTCGGCGTGTAGATACGCGCCACCCGATCGGCCAGCGCGACGAACCGCGACCGCCCCTGCTCCGCCGCTTCCAGCAGGCGCGCAATACGCGACAGCAACGTATCCTCGCCGACGGCGGTAACGCGCAGCCGCAGCAATGCGCCGACATTCATCGCGCCGCCATGGGCCAGCCCGCCGGGCGCCAGCCGAACCGGACGGCTCTCACCGCTGACGAAGCTGTTGTCGAGCAAGGCCGGTGCATCCAGCACCACGCCGTCGGCCGCCAGCCGCTCGCCGGCGGCCACGCGCAGCACGTCGTTGGTCTTCAGCTCGGCCGGCGTGACGTGGCGCAGCGTGCCGTCGGCCTGCTCGAGCGTCGCGACCGAGCCGGCCAGGCTGAGCAGATGTGCCGCCGCCGATCGTGCCCGTCCGCGGGCGCGCCTTTCGACGTAGCGGCCAACCAGCAGGAAGAACACCAGCATCGTGGCCGATTCGAAATAGGCATGCGGCCCGGAGCGCAAGGTCTCGGCCAGGCTGACACCGACGGTCAGCAGCACGCCGACCACGACCGGCAAGTCCATGCTGCCGCGCCTCTGGCGCAGAGAGGCCCAGGCCGAGACGGCGAAGGGCTTGAGCGCGTAGGCCAGCGCCGGAATCGCGATCAGCGCGGAGATGTAGTGCAGCAGGTCGCGCGTCGCGCCCAGGGCGCCGGACCATACCGAGACGCTGAGCAGCATGACGTTGGCGGCGGCGAAGCCGGCCACCGCCATGCGGCGCAGCAGATCCCGCTCTTCCGCATCGCTCAGCCGGCGTACCGCCTGCGGCGTGAACGGCGCCACGCGATAGCCCAGCCTTGCGACGAGACCAGCAAAGGTTTCGCCGAGCGTGGCCGGGCCCTGCCAGCGCAGGCTCAGGCGTCGTGTCGTGGCGTTGAGCCGCGCCTCTGTGACGCGCCCGTCTCGCGCCAGCGCGTGCTCGATCAGCCACAGGCAGGCGGCGCAACGCAATCCATCAACCGCGAGGTCGAGCGCACAGACTCCATCACCGATCACGCGCACATAGGGCGTCGGATCTGTGGATTCCGCCGTCGCCGGACGTTCGCCGTCTGGTCGTACAGGACGCAAGGCGTAGTACTGATCGAGCCCGAGCCGGCCGACGAGGCCATGAGCGGCCTCGCACCCCGCGCAACAGAATCGCTCGCCCGCGACCGTGCGGCCGCCGCAATGCGCGCAAAGCGTCGCGACGTTGGTTCGTGCACGATCAGAGAGGGCGAGCGCCAGGGTCATTTCACGACGACCCGGCGGGTGGCGCGAAATTCGTGACCGGCGCCATCGCGTGCCGTGACGGTGATGTCCCAGGCACCCCGCGCCTCGGGCCGAAATGCGCCGGCGTAGCGCGCCGGACCCGCGGCTGAGAGGCTCACGTCGAGAGGCGCCAGCCGGCCCACCGGTCGATCGGCGATGGCCGAAATGACGAGGCCAGGAATTTCGCCACCCTGTGCATCGGCGAGGCGGATGGCAATCCGTCCCGCGTCGTGTCGGACATCGAGCGTCCAGCCCAACGCGTCCTGGGCCTCGCTCCGCTCGATCTCTGCGTCATAGCTGCGACCGCGTTCATAGGCATTGGTCGTGACAAGGCCCGGCGCGCTGCGCAGCGCGAAGAGCAACAGCACCATGTTCACGGCGACGACCAGGGCCAGCCCCATCGGGAAAAGCCAGGGGATGATCGATCGGCGGGGTGTCGCGGCGATGCTCATGTCATCCTCCACAATCAGCGGGCCGGTCCGACGAAGACGGTGTCGCGCCGCGCCACGACGCGGCCCTCAGTGTCCAGCACGCGGAACGTCACTGTCTTATTTGCGCCGTCGAGCACCGTCCGCCGTACCTTCACGAAGAGAGCTACCGTCTCGATCGAGTCGGGCTTGGCCAATACGGTGACGACGCCGTCGCTTGCCTCACCTTCGGCAGGCGACATCACAAGGTCCGCAAGGCCCGTGGCCTGGATACGGAAGCTTCGAGGCTGGCGCGCCTTGTTGAGGATCTTCACCGTGTAGCCGTTGCGGACCGCGCCATCGGCCAGCAGCACGAACTGCGGCATGCGATCGCGCAGCACGTTGACTTCCACCGTGGTGCGCAGCGCCAGCGCCACCACCATCACGGCGGCGACGAGCGTCAGCAAGGCCGCGTACAGGATCGTGCGCGGCCGCACGAAGCGATAGCGGGCAGGCCTGCCCTGCGCGCGCTCAGCTTCGTAGGCGATGCTCGTCCATGCGATCAGGTTGGGCGCGCGATCCACTTTGCCCATGATCTCGTTGCAGGCGTCGATGCACAGGCCGCAGCCGATGCAGCTCATCTGCAGGCCGTCGCGAATGTCGATGCCGGTGGGACAGACGTAGACGCAGGCCTTGCAGTCGATACAGTCGCCGGTGCCAGGCGCCGGCTCGACGTTCTTGCGAATCGGCCCGCGCACCTCGCCGCGCCAGGCGCGATAGGTCACGGCGGCGCTGTGCTCGTCGAGCATCGCCGCCTGGAAGCGCGGCCACGGACACATGTAGGTGCAGACCTGCTCTCGCGCCCAGCCGGCGAGCAGATAGGTCGTGGTCGTGAACAGGCCGACGAAGAAGTAGACGCCGGTCGTCGATTCGCCGGCGAAGAACTGCCGCGCCACCGTCGGCGCATCGTCGAAGTACAGCACCCAGGCGCCGCCCGTCGCGGCGGCGATCAGCAGCCAGGCGGCGTGCGTCGCGGTCTTGAGCGCGATCTTGCGCGCGTTCCAGGGCGCCTTGTCGAGCCGGATGCGCGCGCTGCGGTCGCCCTGGATCCAGCGCTCGACCAGCATGAACAGGTCGGTCCACACGGTCTGCGGACAGACATAGCCGCACCACACACGACCGAACAGGCTGGTAACGAAGAACAGCCCGACCGCCGCCAGCACCAGCAGGCCAGTGATGTAGTAGACCTCCTGCGGCCAGATCTCGATGTTGAAGAAGTAGGCACGGCCGGCCGACATGTCGATCAGCAGCGCCTGGTCGGGCGCGCCCGGCCCGCGATCCCAACGCAGCCAGGCGCCGCCATAGTAGACCGTGAGACAGACCGTCAGGATCACCCACTTCACCCGCCGCCAGGTACCGGCGACGCGCTTGGGATAGACCTTCACCCGGCTGGCATAGAGCGGACCCGGCGCCGATACGTTGGTCGGCGGCGCCGCACGCTCCTGGGGTGACAGGGCTTTCATCGTCACGGCCCGCCTACTTGCCCCCGCCCAGGCCGTGGACGTAGATCGTGAGCATCTTGATGGTCGCCTCGTCGAGGCGGCCTTCCCAGTTCGGCATGACGCCGCCGCGCGCGTTGAACACGCTGTCGCGGATCGCCCCGCGCGTGCCGCCATAGAGCCAGATCTGGTCGTTGAGCGCCGGCGCGCCCAGCTCGCGATTGCCCGAGCCGTCCTTCTGGTGACAGGCCGCGCATTGCTCGGCGAACACCGCGGCACCGCGCGCCGCCTTCGCCTGATCGTGCGGCTGTCGCGACAGCGCCAGCACATGCTCGACCACGTCGTCGATCTGCGCTGGCGTCAACATGCCGTCGGCGCCGAAACGCGGCATCAGCGACATGCGCGCCTTGTCGTGCTCGCTGCGGATGCCGTAGCGGATGGTCTGCTCGATGTCGGCGAGCGTGCCACCCCAGAGCCAGTCGTCGTCGGCGAGATTGGGAAAGCCGCGGGCGCCGGCGCCGCCGACCTGATGGCAGGCGGCGCAATTGTTGTTGAAGGCGGCGCGACCGCCGGTGCGGGCGAAGGCCAGCAGCTTCGGATCCTTGCGCACCTCCTCGATCGGCAAGGCGCGGATGCGGTCGACCATCGGTGCCTGCGCGTCGGTGGCCGCCTTCACCGTCTCGGCGAGATCACGCCGGTTGGTATGACCGAGCAGTCCGTCGATGCCGGGGATCGCGGGATACAGCACGCACCAGATGACCGCGAATAGGATCGAGGCATAGAAGGTATAGAGCCACCAGCTCGGCAGCGGCGTGTCGAGCTCGCGGATGCCGTCCCATTCATGGCCGGTGGTCGACTTGCCGGTGACGATATCGCGCTCGCGATCAGCGGCCATGGCGCGAATCTCCATCGGCCGGATCGTCGTTCAGGGGAATGCGCGCGGTCTGTTCGTACTGCTTGCGGCGTTTCGGCAGCAGCGCCGTGATCACCAGGACGGAGAAGACCGTGAAGAACCAGACCGTCCACAGCGAGCGCACATAGGGAATGTAATCGGCAAGCACAACGCCCTCCATCACTGCTTCAGGTGTTCGGGTCTGACGTCGGAGAAGCGCACCAGCGTGCCGAGCATCTGCAGGTACGCGATCAGCGCATCCATCTCGGTCAAGGTCGCGGCATCGCCGTCGAAATTGCCGACCACGGCCTTGGGATAGCGCTTCAGCAGTCCGACGGTGTCGGCATCCGGATTGGCCTGCGCCTCGAGATCGGCGCGCGCGTTGGCCAGCATCTCGTCGGTATAGGGCACGCCCACCGCGCGATTGGCCTTGAGGTGCCCGACGATGTCGGCGGCATCCAGCCGGCGCACCAGGAAGGGATAGCCGGGCATGATCGATTCAGGCACGACGGATCGTGGCGCGATGAGATGCGCCATGTGCCATTCGTGCGAGTAGCGGCCGCCAACGCGCGCAAGGTCTGGACCGGTGCGCTTGGAGCCCCACTGGAATGGGTGGTCGTACATGCTCTCGGCCGCCAGGCTGTAATGGCCATAGCGCTCGTACTCGTCGCGGAACGGGCGGATCTGCTGGCTGTGGCAGAGATAGCAGCCCTCGCGGACGTAGATGTTGCGGCCAGCGAGCTCGAGCGGCGTGTAGGGCCGCACGCCCTTGACCCGCTCGATGGTGGTTTCGACGGCGAACAGCGGCACGATCTCGGCGATGCCGCCGATGGTCACTGTCAGGAATGAAAGGACGAGGAGCAGGACCGAGTTGCGCTCGATCATTCCGTGGTTGAAACGCATCGTCGCCTCCTCCTTCAAGCCTGGGCCACGGCGAGACGGACGGGCTTCTCCGCCTTCTCGCCCGAGGTGACGGTGCGCCAGAGGTTGTAGATCATGATCAGGCCGCCGGTGAGGAACAGCACGCCGCCCAGCGCGCGGATGAAGTAGAACGGCTTCATCGCCTCGACCGTCTCGATGAACGAATACTGCAGGAAGCCGAGTTCGTCGTAGGCGCGCCACATCAGGCCCTGCATGATGCCGCTTACCCACATCGCGGTGATGTAGAGCACGATGCCCAAGGTCGCGGTCCAGAAGTGCCAGGCGACCAAGGTGCGCGAATAGATCTCCTTGCGACCCCACAGGACGGGCACGAGGTAGTACAGCACGCCGAAAGTGATGAAGGCGTTCCAGCCCAGCGCGCCGGAATGCACGTGGCCGATGGTCCAGTCAGTGTAGTGGCTGAGCCCGTTGACCTGCTTGATCGACATCATCGGCCCCTCGAAGGTCGACATGCCGTAGAAGCCGACCGAGGTAACCGTGAAGCGCAGCGAGGGATCGGTGCGCAGCTTGTCCCAGGCGCCGGAGAGCGTCATGAGCCCGTTGATCATGCCGCCCCACGACGGCATCCACAGCATCACCGAGAACACCATGCCGAGCGACTGGGCCCAGTCGGGCAGTGCCGTGTAGTGCAGGTGGTGCGGGCCGGCCCAGATGTAGAGAAAGATCAGAGCCCAGAAATGGATGATCGACAGTCGGTAGGAATAGACCGGCCGGTTCGCCGCCTTGGGAATGAAGTAGTACATCATCCCGAGGAAGCCGGCGGTGAGGAAAAAGCCGACGGCGTTGTGGCCGTACCACCACTGCGTCATGGCGTCCTGCACGCCGGCCCATACGATGTAGCTCTTGGTGCCGAAGAACGACACCGGCACGGCGGCGTTGTTGACGATGTGCAGCATCGCCACGGTGACGATGAAGGACAGCAGGAACCAGTTGGCGACGTAGATGTGGCGCTCGCGCCGCTTCATGATCGTGCCCAGGAAGACGATCAGGTAGACGACCCAGACCACCGTCAGCAGCAGGTCGACGTACCACTCGGGCTCGGCGTATTCCTTGCTCTGGGTAACGCCCATCAGATAGCCGGTGGCGGCCATCACGATGAACAGCTGATAGCCCCAGAAGATGAACCAGCCGGCGGGCTCACCGCCGAACAGCCGCGTGCGGCAGGTACGCTGCACGATGTACAGCGAGGAGCCGATCAGCGCCGTGCCGCCGAAGGCGAAGATCGCCGCCGAGGTATGCAGCGGGCGCAGGCGGCCGAAGGTCGTCCATTCCAGATCCAGGTTGAGCTGCGGGATCGCCAGCTGCAGCGCGATCAGCACGCCCGCGGCAAAGGCCGCGATGGCCCAGAAGCAGGTGGCGATGACGAAGGCGCGGATGACGTTCTCGACCTGATCTTCGTCGGCGGCGGCGCGGACCACGCCGCGAACGGCAACGCCTGGCGACGCCGAAGCGGCATGGGAGGTATCGGCAAGGGACATCGACGCGTCTTCCTCGGGTGATCGGGCACGCTTCCCTCGCATGGCCGGTCACCGCACTCATTGATCCGGATCAAGGCGCCACCCACGGTGCAGTCCCAAGTTGTGTAAACGCATCAGGGGACCGCCATGTCCGATCCGGGCCTTGTCGAAGAGGCTTCACCCGCCTCACGCACCATCCGCGGCGCGCCGCCGGAAGCGGTCTGGCGCTGGCTCGAGAAAGGCTGGCAGGATTTCCGTCGCGCCCCGATCATCGGCCTCGCCTACGGCTTCGGCGCCGTGGTGCTGAGCTACGCCGTCTGCTTCGGCCTGGTGCTGGGCGGCAAGCCCGAGCTGCTGCTGCCGGCGACCGGCGGCTTCTTCATCCTGGCGCCGATGCTGGTCAGCGGTCTTTACGACGTCAGCCGCCGGCTCGAGGCCGGCGAGCCGGTTTCGCTCGCGACGGCCCTGCTGGCCTGGCGCTCGTCGGGACAGATCTTCCTGATGGGCGGCGTGCTGCTGTTCCTGCACATTGTCTGGATCCGCCTGGCGCTGCTGCTCTCGGCGCTGTTCCTGACCGGCACCAACCCGACTCTGGATGGCGTGCTGCCGCTGCTGTTCGGGTCTGGCCGTGGTCTCGCCCTGCTGGTCGTCGGCACCATCATGGGCG
Organism: Alphaproteobacteria bacterium; assembly: GCA_019239835.1. Classification (GTDB taxonomy): domain Bacteria; phylum Pseudomonadota; class Alphaproteobacteria; order Reyranellales; family Reyranellaceae; genus JAFAZJ01. The sequence goes on from JAFAZJ010000224.1 coordinate 25,119, forward strand.
GCGGTTTGGCGCTGCTGAGCTTCTACATCAGCGCCGTGTCGCTGCCGCTGATCGTCGATCGGGATGTTTCCGTGCCCGATGCGCTGGCGTGCAGCATCAACACCGTCAACGAGAACATCTACGCGATGGGCTTGTGGGCGGCGCTGATCGTTGTCTTCACCGGCATCGGCATCGCCACCGCGTTCATAGGCCTGGCCATCGTCGTGCCGGTGTTGGCGCACGCGACATGGCACGCCTATCGCGATCTCTGCGGTCGCTCACCGGACGCAAGTCAGAGAGGAGTCGGACATGGATGACGCCGCACTCAGCGGGCTCGATCGTGCCGTGCCACGCTATACGAGCTACCCGACCGCCGCTCAGTTCAGCCGCGCCGTCGATGCCCGGCTCTATCGCGACTGGCTGCGGGCCTTGCCTGCCGGCGGCGACGTGGCGCTCTACGCGCATGTACCTTACTGCCGCGCGCTCTGCTGGTACTGCGCCTGCCACACCAGCGTGACACGCTCGCCGGACCAGATGGAGAACTATGTCGGCCTGCTCGAACGCGAGCTCGACATGATCGCCGGGGATATCGGACCGGGCCGCCACCTTACGGCCGTGCAGCTCGGCGGCGGCACGCCCACGGAGCTCGGCAGCGTCGGCCTCGAAAGCCTGACGCAGCGGATCAACAGACATTTCACGATCGACGCGGCGACGGAGATCTCGATCGAGATCGATCCACGCTACTTCACGCCCAGCCGGGCGGCGACGCTGCAGGCCATCGGCGTGACGCGCGCGAGTCTGGGCGTTCAGGATTTCTCTCCCGCCGTCCAGCGGGCCATCAATCGTTGGCAACCGATGGAGACGACGGCCAAGGCCATGGAGGCCTTGCGCGCCGTAGGCATCGACCGGATCAACGTCGACCTGGTCTACGGCCTGCCATTGCAGACGCCCGACATGCTCACGGACACCTTGGCGCAAACGGTGGCCTTGTCGCCGTCGCGCATCGCGGTCTTCGGCTACGCCCACGTCCCTTGGATGGCCCGTCGCCAGCGCGCGATCAGCGAAGCGACGCTCCCGGATGCCGCGACACGGCTCGCCATGGCGCGGCTCACCGCCTCGTTTCTGACTGGCGCCGGATACCAGGCAATCGGCATCGACCACTTCGCGCGCGCCGATGATCCGTTGGCGATCGCGGCGCGCCACGGGAGGCTGCGTCGCAATTTCCAAGGCTACACCGATGTGGCTGATGTGCCGCAGATCGGCATCGGTGCCAGTGCCATCAGCCAATTGCCGCAAGGTTATGGCCAGAACGCCGTGGGCACGCAGGACTATGCCAGGGCCCTGCGCAGTGAAACGTACGCCACGGTGCGCGGCTGCACCCTGAGCGAGGACGACCGGGTGGTCGGCGAGATCATCGAGCGCCTCATGTGTGATTTCGCCGTCGACCTGGACGACGTCGCGCGCCGGCACGGCCTGCCTACATCCGCCTTTGCTGACAGTGTCGATCGTCTCGCTCCTTATGTCGAAGAAGGCGCGGTTGTCCTCGAGCGAGGCCAGCTCGCCATTACGCCGCGTGGCCGCCTCGCGACCCGACTGGTCTGCGCTGCTTTCGACCTTCATCTGCCTGGTTCGCAGGCACGCCACTCGCAGGCCGTGTGATCGACGCCCAAATCTGACTCAGATCAAGGTTTCAGTGCGGGCACCGTGTTAGCCGACGCATCCGGAGACAGTCGTGCGTCTCGTGCGCACGGAGGGAGACGCGATGCACACAAGGGAAATGCGGCTGCGCCAGACAATTCTCGACACGCTGGCCTTCGAGCCCAGCATCGATGCCAGTCGCATCCGCGTCATTGTCGTCGACGACATTGTGACTCTCTTTGGCGAGGTCTGCTCCTATGCGGAAAAAATCGCAGCAGACAGCGCCGTGCAGCAGATCAAGGGGGTTCGCGGTATCAAGCAGGAAATCCAGGTCAAATGCCCCAAGCACCGGGAGTGCGGGGACGATCAGATCGCCGAGCGCGTGCGGAACATCCTGGCCTGGGATGTATCGCTTCCCGCAGATATGGTTCGGGTCACGGTTGAGCGGGGCTGGGTTACCCTGTCAGGCCAAGTCGCGTGGAATTTCCAGAAGCTCGCCGCCGCGGATGCAGTCCGGCGACTATCCGGTGTGACCGGCATCACCAATGCCATCGCCGTCCAGCCTTGTCGCGACGTCACGGGCATCAAGGATCGCATCGAGGCGGCTCTCAGGCGCACCGCCGAACTCAACGCGAGACGCATCAGGGTCGAGGTTGTCGGCGGATGGGTGCGCCTCGAGGGTAGTGTGGACGCGTGGTACAAACGCGGCGTTGCGGAGCGCGCGGCGTGGGCGGCGTCCGGCGTTACGTCAGTCGAGAATTGCTTGACAGTTCGTTGACGCCCCGTCGTTCATCGGCCCTCGGCGACGTCACGCAAATCGGCCATGGAGACGATGCGCACGGCACCGACACTGACCATCTCGATCACGCCCAGACGCGCAAGCCCGGTGAAGCTGCGGCTGACAGTCTCGATGGTGAGACCAAGATAGTCGGCGATGGCAAGCCGCTTCATCGGCAGCAACACCGGATTGGCCTGAACCCGCCGCCGGGCCGCGCGGTCGGCGAGCTGCAGCAGGAAGCTCGCCACGCGTTCACGCGCGGTCTTGCGCCCGAGCAGGAGCATTTGATCGTGCGCTGCCGACAGCTCGTCCGCCGTCATGCGCAGGAGTCGCGTCTCCACCTCCTGGTGCTCGTTCATGTAGGTTTCGAAGCGTCGCCGCGCGAAGCGGCAGGCTTCGACATCGGTGATCGCCTCGGCACCGCAAGCGTTGACGATACGCGACGAAAGGCCGACAAGGTCGCCAGCAAACAGGAATCCGGTGGTCTGACGGCGACCGTCCGGCAGCGCCTTGTGCAGGCCGATCACACCGCTCGTAACACTGAATACCCAGTCGGCCGGAGCCCCCTCCTCGCAGATCGTCTGACCCGCCCTGAACCTCACATGGCTCGACAAGGTGGCGAACCCCGGCAGGTCGTATTGGTCAAGGGCGCCACAGATCGAGAGTTGGCGCGCATGACACGTCGCACAGTGCGTTGGTAGCGCCGGGCAGCGCCGCTCCTCGCTATCGCAGTATCGCCGCTGTGCCTGATCGTACGCCACGCGTCCTGCCTCCGCCGGCCATCGCGACCGTGGCTGCAAGTCTTGTCCCGGAATGCCCACACGGGATTGATCTGGATCAACCCGGTCGCGACAAAAACGTCGCGCCGGCCAATCGCGGTATCAGGCCGCCGACGGCCGTGTACCGCGGCGGGGCCCTTGGCCGACAAGCGGCACGACCCGGACTACCCGGAAGGGCTGGAATGCGCCGTGGCTATCGCGCATCCGCACGCTCGCGCCGACCTCGAAGCAGAACTCGTCCAGTGCATAGGCGTCCTCGTCGTCCCGGCAGGGGCCGGCGTCGTAGTCGATCGCCCACATGCCATGGCCATTCCTGCCCGCCCGATAAACCAGCAATCCGTAACGATGCGGCTCGCCAGGCGCGAAACGCGCGACACGGCAATGACCGTGTCGGGATCTCAGCTCGGCGGCGTCGAGATAGCCGCTGCGATCCAGGGGCACGGTGATTTCATAGCCGCAGTCGTCGCGTCCCTGCGGCTGCTCCGGCGTGGGCGCAAGACGAAGCGAGATGCGACACAGCATGGTCTTGGGTCTCCGGCGCGAATTCGACCTATCGTTTCACCCGGGCTGCCAAACAGCATTGATCTGCGTCACGCCTCGGCACACATCGCTGGCAGCATGTGGCCGTCAGTGGATAAGCCACACACCCAGTGCTGCGAGGTTCAGGGCCAGTAACGGCAGAGTCAGACGCCGCAGCGCTTCGCGCCAGCGTCGTGCGGCCACGGCGCCTACGCCGCTGAGCAGCGACAACGGCAGAGCGGTCCCAAGAGCAAACGACACCATGGCCAGCGCGCCCCCGGCTGCGCTGCCGGCGCTGACCGATGCCGTGAGCGCCGTCAGCACCAGGCCACAGGGCAGAAAGCCCAGCGCGATTCCGGTGACAAAATCGCCAGGAAAACCCGGCACCGGTGCCACACGAACAATCTTCGTCGCCAGAAATTGCGTTCCCGGCAAGTGCAAGCTCGTCCCACCGAGC
>JAFAZJ010000279.1 GCA_019239835.1 Alphaproteobacteria bacterium
GATCAGGTCCGGCACATCCTCGGTACGCTCCCGCAGCGGTGGGAGCCGCAGCGGCACCACGTTGAGGCGGAAAAACAAATCCTCGCGGAACAGGCCCTGCTGGATCAGCCGGCGCAGATCCTGGTGCGTAGCGGCCACGATGCGCGCGTTGGCACGGATCGGCTGGCGGCCACCCACCGTGGTGTACTCGCCTTCCTGCAGCACGCGCAGCAGACGGGTCTGCGCCTCGATCGGCATGTCACCGATCTCGTCGAGGAACAAGGTGCCACCAGCGGCCTGCTCGAACTTGCCGGCCATGCGCTGGGTGGCACCGGTGAAGGCGCCACGCTCGTGGCCGAACAGCTCGCTCTCGATCAGCTCGCGCGGGATCGCCGCCATGTTGATGGCCACGAACGGACCGCTGCGCCGCTTGCCGTAGTCGTGCAGCGCACGCGCCACCAGCTCCTTGCCGGTACCGGACTCGCCGGAGATCATCACCGAGAGGTCGGTCGACATCAGCCGCGCGAGCGTGCGGTAGATCTCCTGCATCGCCGGCGAGCGGCCGATCAGCGGCAGGCGCTCGCCATTGCCGTTCTCCGGCAACTCAGGCTCGCTGCTACGCACCGGCTGTGTCGCCAGGGCACGGCCAACCACGGCCACCAGTTCTTTCAGGTCGAAGGGCTTGGGCAGGTACTCGAAGGCGCCGCGCTCGGCGGCGCGCACCGCGGTGAGCAACGTGGTCTGCGCGCTCATGACGATGATGCGCAGATCGGGCCGCAGCTTGCGGATGCGCGGGATCAGGTCGAGGCCGTTGTCGTCGGGCATCACCACATCGGTGATCACCAGATCGCCGATGCCGTCCTGGATCCAGCTCCACAGATTGGCGGCATTGCCGGTGCAGCGCACGTCGTAGCCCTGGCGGCCGAGCGCCTGGCTGAGCACCGTGCGGATCGCCCGATCATCGTCGGCGACGAGGATGATGGCGTTGGCGGGGGACATGGGAGGCTCCGTTGCCTAGCCGCCGAAGCGCGTCGGTTCCTCCACCGTCACCGGCTGCATGGGCAGCATGACGTGGAAGGCCGTACGCCTCGGCTCGCTGTCGAACTCGACGACCCCTCCATGGTCATTGACGATCTTGGCCACCAGGGCGAGTCCGAGCCCGGTGCCGTTGACCTTGCTGGTGACGAACGCGTCGAACACCTGGTCACGGATCGCCTCGGCGATGCCAGGACCGTTGTCCTGCACCGAGACGACCAGCGGCAGATGCACCTTGGTCAGCACCCCCGGAACGGCAAGTCGCACACCTTGCCGGTAGGCGGTCGAGAGAATCACCTCGCCGCCCTCTTCCGGAACCGCCTCGCAGGCGTTCTTCACCAGATTGAGAAACACTTGGATGAGCTGGTCGCGATTGCCCCACACCGAAGGCAGCGACGGATCGTAATTCTCGACAAACCGCACGCGCCGGCCGAAACCGTTCTCGGCGACCTTGCGCACGTGGCCCAGCACCTGATGGATGTTGACCGGGCCGCGCTCGACCGGACGGCCATCGGCGAACGCTTCCATGCGGTCGACCAGGGCAACGATGCGGTCGGTCTCATCGCAGATCAGCTGCGTCAGCTCGCGTTCACTCTCGCCCACCGACTGCTCGATCAGCTGCGCCGCACCGCGAATGCCCGAGAGCGGGTTCTTCACCTCGTGCGCCAACATAGAGCCCATGGCGCTGACCGAGCGCGCGGCGCCCCGATGCAGCATCTGGTTGTCGATCTTGCGCGCGATCGACTGCTCGAGCAGCGAGACCACCACGCGATCGTCGCCGTCCTGCACTGGCGCCATCAGGATGGCGACGAACTTGGAGCCGATGCGCGGCGAGTTCAACGTCACGCCGCTCTCGCTCACGGCCGCCGCACTCAGGCGCACCTGGGTCAGCAACGAGAAGGCCGGCGAATCCTTGGGCAGGAAGTCCTCGAGCGGATGGCCGATCAGCCGCGACGCGCCGGTGCCGAAAAACTGCTCGGCCGCCGGGTTGGCGTAGAGCACGGTGTCGTCGCCATCGACGACGATGGTCGCCTCGACCAGCGCCGCGAGGATCGCATCTGAGGTCGGGCCGGGCCGTCTGCGCTCGGCGTGCGCGAGGGCGGCGGCGCGCTGCGGCATCTCAGGCGGCCTCGCGCTCGGGAACAAAGGTGCGCGTGTGGCCGCGATCGATCGCGGCGGCGTAGAACTCGGCCACCAGGCGGCGCACCTCGGCGGGATCGGCGACGCGGTTCACCATCGAGCGGAACTCGGCGGAGCCCGGCAGGCCCTTGGAGTACCAGCCGATATGCTTGCGCGCCATGCGCACGCCGGCGTGCTCGCCGTAATGCGAGAGCGTGTCTTCGTAGTGGCGCGACAGCAGTTCGTACTGATGCTGCAGCGGCGGATCGGCCGGGCGCTCGCCGGTTCGCAGGAAGTGCGCGACCTGGCGCAGGAACCACGGGCGGCCATAGGCCCCACGGCCGATCATTACGCCGTTGGCACCGGACTGCGTCAGCGCCGTCACGACGTCGTCGAAGGAGACGATGTCGCCGTTGACGATCACCGGCAGCCTGGTCGCTTCCTTCACCGCGCGGATAAAGGCCCAGTCGGCGCGGCCCTCGTAGAATTGGCAGCGCGTGCGGCCGTGCACCGTGATCATGCGGATGCCGCTCTGCTCGGCGATGCGCGCGAGGTTGGGCGCGTTCTGCGTGCGCTCGTCCCAGCCTTTGCGCATCTTCAGAGTCACCGGGATCTTCACAGCCTTGACGGTGGCCTCGAGGATCTTCGCGGCATGCACTTCGTCGCGCATCAGCGAGGAGCCGGCATGGCCGTTGACGACCTTCTTCACCGGGCAGCCGAAATTGATGTCGATGATGTGCGCGCCGCGGTCCTCGTTGAGCTTGGCAGCTTCGGCCATCACCTCGGGCTCGCAGCCGGCGAGCTGCACCGCCATCGGGTTCTCATCCTCGCCACGCGCTGCCATCAGCAGGGTCTTGCGGTTCTCGCGGATCATCGCCTGGCTGGCGATCATTTCCGACACGACCAGCCCGGCGCCCTCGCTCTTTACCAGCCGGCGGAACGGCAGATCGGTGACGCCGGACATCGGCGCCAGGATCACAGGCGCTTCGAGGGTCACGTCGCCGACCGTGATCGGCTGGGATGCTACGCTGCTCATTTTATGTGCAATTTCTGATCTGCGTAAAACTTGACCACAGTGGTACCGCGTCGCCCCGTCCGTTTCAACCCTGTATGATGGCCCGATGCCCACATCCGCTGTTCCGCGTACCGCCGCGCTGATCGTGGCCGCCGGCCGCGGCCATCGCGTCGGGGCAGCGCTTCCGAAGCAATATCTGGGCCTTTCGGGCATCCCGGTGCTGCGACACGCCGTCGAGCGCTTCGCCAGCCATCCCGGGATCGGCCTGGTGCAGGTGGTCATCGCCGAGGCGGACCTGCCGCTCTATGACGCATCCCTGGCCGGGCTGGACCTGCCGCCGCCGGTCACTGGAGGCGCCACCCGCCAACGTTCCGTGCTCAACGGCCTGGAAGCGCTGGCCGGCCGGGATATCGACCTGGTCGCCATCCACGACGCCGCCCGGCCGCTGGTCGATGCCGACACGATCACTCGCACCCTTGAAGCGGCCGCCCGTGACGGCACCGACGGCGCTCTCGCCGCCGTGCCGCTGGCCGACACGCTGAAGCGCGCCGATGGCGAGGCGATGGTGTCGGCCACGGTTTCGCGCCAGTTCTTGTGGCGCGCCCAGACCCCGCAGGTCTTCCGCTTCGAGCGCATCCTCGCCGCCCATCGTGCCATCGCCCAGCTGGGCCACGACGATGCCACGGCGCTGACCGACGACTCCGCCGTCGCCGAGATGGCGGGCTACCGCGTCGCGCTCGTCGAGAGCCCGGAGGGGAACTTCAAGATCACGACCAACGCCGACCTCGCGCGTGCCGAACGGGAGCTTGCCCTAGCGATGGAAACCCGCACCGGCACCGGCTTCGACGTGCACTCCTTCGGCCCCGGCAACGCCGTGACGCTCTGCGGGGTCTCAGTACCGCATGCGCAGGGCCTCGCCGGCCATTCCGACGCCGACGTCGCGCTGCATGCTCTGACCGATGCACTGCTTGGCACGATCGGCGCCGGCGACATCGGCATGCACTTTCCGCCATCCGACCCTCAGTGGAGCGGCGCGTCCTCGGATCGCTTCCTGCGCCACGCCGCCGATCTCGTAACGCAGCGTGGCGGGCGAATCATCAATCTCGACGTCACGATCGTCTGCGAGCGACCCAAAGTCGGCCCGCATCGCGAGCGCATGCGCACGCGTGTCGCCGAGATCCTCGGCATCGCCGTCGATCGCGTCGCGGTGAAAGCGACGACGACGGAGAAGCTCGGCTTCACCGGCCGAGGTGAAGGCATCGCCGCGCAGGCCATCGCGACCGTCGTCGTGCCGGCTCAGGAGTAGACATGACCGACGCCCTCTTCCCCGGCGCCTGGCGCGCACTCGCCGCCGACGTGCTCGAACGCTACCGGCGTGCGGGGTTGAAGCTGGCGACCGCGGAATCCTGCACCGGCGGTCTCGTCGCCGCGACCCTGACCGCGATCCCGGGCTCGTCCGACGTCGTCGAGCGTGGCTTCGCCACCTACTCCAACGAGGCCAAGGAGAAGATGCTCGGCGTGCCGCGCGTGACCTTGCTGTCCTACGGCGCGGTGAGCGAGCCCGTTGCACGCGCGATGGCCGAGGGTGCCGTGGCGGAGTCATTGGCTGATGTTGCCGTGTCGATCACCGGCGTCGCCGGCCCCGGCGGCGGCAGTGCCGAGAAGCCCATTGGTCTGGTGCATTTCGGCTGCGCTCGGCGCGGCCGGCAAACCGTGACGGCGCGGCACATATTCCCCGGCGATCGCGATGAGGTCAGGGCGAGGGCTGTTGAAGCTGCGCTGAAGATGCTTGTCGACGCTGCTGGCTGAGTGACATGGCGTCAACCTCGTACTCCGGAACGCGCACCTATTTTCCCTACATCGATGGTCTGCGGGCGCTGTCGATCATCACAGTCGTTCTGTTTCACCTAGATACCGGCCTCGTGCCCGCGGGCTTCAGCGGCGTCGACATCTTTTTCGTGATTTCTGGCTTCGTTGTCAGCGCCTCTCTGCATGGCATCCCGTTCGAGCGCTTCCGCGACTTCGTCGCGTTCTTCTATGCCCGGCGGTTGCGACGGGTCGTGCCTGCCCTCGCCGTGGTCCTTGTCGTGTCGTCGCTCGCGACGACGCTTTTTGTGCCCTATGCGTATCTTTCGTCGCACATCAAGGAGACTGCGGTCGCCGCGTTTTTCGGCTTTTCGAATGTCGAGCTGGCGAAGGCTGCCAATAGTTATTTTGCACCGCGTGCCGAGTACAACCCCTTCACCCACACCTGGTCTCTCGGCGTCGAGGAGCAGTTCTATCTTGTATTTCCGTTCCTCTATTACGCGTTCCTGAAATCACGGCGGTCCTGGACAGTCAGCCTGATCTGCCTGCTGTGCCTGATCGCGGGATCGATCGGCTACTGCTTCGTCGAGGACAACGCGACTCACAAATTCTACATGATCTTCGGCCGGTTCTGGGAGCTGGGCACCGGCGTTTGCCTTTATCTGCTTCTTGAGCATGATCGCGGACGCGCAGCCCGGTCATCGAGCGCGGATGAGAATTTGGTGCTCTCGTGGCTGGGCGCGGCGGTGATCGGCGCCGGCCTCTTCCTCACCGAGTCCACGCAATATCCGTGGCCCGGTGGCTTGATGGCGGTCGGCGGAACGGCGCTGGTGGTCCTCGGGCTGCATGGGCGTCGGCCGCGATCGTGGGTCGGCCGGCTTCTTACGGCACGGCTTGCTGTCGCGATCGGCCTGGCATCGTATTCACTTTATCTCTGGCATTGGCCGGTGTTTGCCATCTTTCGCTGGACGATCGGCCTTGAGACCGCTTCCCAGAAGTTTGCGGCGCTCCTAATCGCGATAGCGTTGTCCCTGGCGTCATACCAGCTCGTCGAGCGACCTTTCCGCACGTCGCGCTTGTTGCGGGCGCCCTGGATCGCCATTCCGGGTATAGCCCTGTTTGCCGGGTGTTGCGTTGGCGCGAGCCTCCTCATCTATGGAAACGTGGGAACAATTTCGCGTAGCGTGGTGATGCAGCATCGCGGCGATTGGTACTCTCGTACGGATCTCGTGGCGCAACGCGCGGATAGTTGCAACGTGGAGATAACCGAGAAGAGCAGCGCAGGCTTGCCGGTGGTGGTGATCACGCCAAAATCCTGCGAGGAGTGGAGCCCGGGCTTCACACTTTTTGTTATCGGTGACAGCCATGCCGATGCCTACGCGGCGATGCTCACCGCCTATGCATCCGCCGCTCGTACGAGAGTCGTGACCTACGCCAGCCTGGGATGCCCAACGATCGAGTTCGTGCGGATCGTGGAAGTGTGCAAGTTCCAGACAACGCGGGTTTTGGCCGATGTTCGCAAGCAGGCAAAGCCCGGCGACATTGTGTTCATATCGTCCCTCACCGTCCCGCGGCTGCGCGAGCAGTGGAGTGTCGAGCATGTTGCGATTGCCGATAACGCCACGCGCCAGTCTGTCAGGGGTGTCCGGCGCGAGGCCGTCGAGCAAGCACAAGAATTCCTCGGCAACGTCCTGAGCGCTGGAGTGCAGGTGGTGTTCGAGCTGCCGAAGCCGATTTTTCCCACGCCGCTCTTCCGATGCAGCGATTGGTTCAATCGGACGAATCCGATCTGCCGCGATGGCCAGGAGATCAGCCGGGAGCTGCTCGAGCAGTATCGCCTGCCGGTCATGCAGACCGCGCGCATCATCCGGGAAAAGCTCAAGGGCTTTCACCTATGGGACCCGTTCGTCGTCCTCTGCCCCGATGCATCCTGTCGGATGACTCGCGATGGCAAGCCGCTCTATTTCGATGGCGACCACATCTCGGGCTTCGGCAATCGCATTCTGCTGCCGTCATTCTCTGCGATGATTGATGAAGTCCGAAGGGCAGCGCCGGAGCGATAGCCAGCTTTAGGCGGGACGTGCCTGTGGGACGGCGCCGTAGAGCTTGGCGGCGCGGCTTTCGAAGGCGGCGACCATGCGGCGCACAGCTTCGTGGAACAGGATCTCGATGGTGGCTTGAAGCAGCCGCGACTTGAATTCGAAGTCGACGAAGAACTCGACGTCGCAGCCGCCGGCGTGCGGATGGAAGATCCAGTAGCTTTCCAGCCGCTTGAACGGGCCGTCGGCATAGATCGTGTCGATGCGCGGGCCGTCGGCGTTGTCCGGCGCGAGCGAGACGCGCGAGGTGAAGCGCTCGCGGAACAGGCGAAATCCGATGATCAGGTCGGCGACGATCACCGGCCCCTCGCGCCGCTTGATGCGCGCGCCGATGCACCACGGCAGGAACTGCGGATAGGCCTCGATATCGGCCACGAGGTCGAAGAGCTGGCGCGGCGTGTAGGGCAGCACCCGCCGTTCGCGATGAATTGGCATGGCTCGCTTAGCCGGCCGCCAGCCTGGCTTCGCGCGCCGCGCGCAGCCGCTGGAAATCGTCGCCGGCGTGGTAGCTGGAGCGCGTCAGCGGCGAGGCCGAGACCATGAGGAAGCCCCTGCCCCTAGCCGCGCTGGCGAGCTGGGCGAACTCGTCGGGCGTCCAGAAATATTCGACCGCGGCGTGCTTGGGTGTGGGCTGCAGGTATTGGCCGATGGTGAGGAAGTCGACGTCGGCGGCGCGCAGATCATCCATCACCTGCAGGATCTCGCCCTTGGTCTCGCCGAGTCCGACCATCAGGCCCGACTTGGTGAAACGCGCCGGATCGGTCTCCTTGACCTTGGCCAGCAGCTGCAGCGAGGCGAAATATCGCGCGCCCGGCCGGATCGTCGGATAGAGCCGCGGCACGGTCTCGAGGTTGTGGTTGAACACGTCGGGCTTGGCCGCGACCACGCTCTCGATCGCGCCGCGCTTGCGCAGGAAATCGGGCGTGAGGATCTCGATCGTCGTGTCAGGCGAGGCGCGGCGGATCGCCTCGATCACCTGGACGAAATGGGCGGCACCGCCGTCGGGCAGATCATCGCGATCAACCGAGGTCACGACGACGTGGTTCAGCCCCAGCTTGCCGACGGCTTCCGCGATGTTGGCCGGCTCGTGCGGATTGAGGGCGCCGGGCATGCCGGTGCGCACGTTGCAGAAGGCGCAGGCCCGCGTGCAGGTGTCGCCCATGATCATGAAGGTGGCGTGCTTGTGCTTCCAGCACTCCCCGATGTTCGGGCAAGCCGCCTCCTCGCACACCGTGCTCAGCCCGTATTCGCGCATCAGGCGGCGCGTCTCTGCGTATTCCGGCGAGTTCGGCGCCTTGACCCGGATCCAGGCCGGCTTGCGCGCGACCGGATTGTCAGGCCGATGCGCCTTCTCGGGATGGCGCTCGGCGCGCGCGACGGTGGCCTTGTCGAGGGTGGGGTCCATGGAGGTAGAGGTGATCCCTGGGTCAGGCGCCGTCAAGCCGGTGGTGCGTCACATCTCGTGCAGGTGGTTGCGCAACACGCGCAGCAGGCAATTCTCGACCATGTCGGGGGTGACGTCCTCGAGCGCCACTTCCTCGACGGTGCCCTTGGCGTCGGCCTGCGACTTGTCGACATCGGTGTAGTAGACCGCGAAGCCATGCGGAAACACTGCCTTGAACGATACGCAGAGCGGCAAATCGGGTGCCGTCTTCGGCAGCGGCATGGCGAACTTCGCGACCAGAGCCGGATCGACCTGATCCGGCAGGTAGAAGTCGTTGGTATCGCCGATCGCCGCCCGCATGCCGACCTGCGCGGAGATGTTGTGAAAGCGTGTCATGCCCGGCAGCACGACATGCGTCAGGACGGCGTGCGCCGCCTGATAGAAGACCTTCTTCTGCTCAGCCTCCTGGCGCAGCCGCAGCTGCTCGGCCTGTCGTGCGTCGTCCTTCTCCCGCAGGGCGTGGCGGATGAAGTCGAGAATCTCCCGCTCGCTGCGCATCGGCTCAGACGTGCAGCACCCGCCCGTAGGCGTCGAGCACCGACTCGTGCATCATCTCCGAGAGCGTCGGATGCGGGAACACCGTGTGCATCAGCTCGGCCTCGGTGGTCTCGAGCGTGCGCGCGATGGTGTAGCCCTGGATCAGCTCGGTGACCTCGGCGCCCACCATGTGCGCGCCCAGCAGCTCGCCGGTCTTGGCATCGAACACCGTCTTCACCAGCCCCTCGGCCTCGCCCAGCGCGATCGCCTTGCCGTTGCCGATGAAGGGGAAGCGGCCGACCTTCACCTGATGGCCCGCCGCCTTGGCCGCCGCCTCGGTCAGGCCGACGCTGGCGACCTGGGGATGGCAGTAGGTGCAGCCCGGGATGTTCTTGGTCTCGAACGGATGGATGCCCTTCACGCCGGCGATCTTCTCGACGCAGGTGACACCCTCATGGCTCGCCTTGTGCGCCAGCCACGGCGGACCGGTGAGATCACCGATGGCGTAAACATTCGGCTCGCCCGTCGCACCCCAACCGTCGACCACAACATGCGTGCGGTCGACCTTCACCTTGGTGCCTTCGAGCCCGAGATTCTCGACATTGCCGACAATGCCCACGGCCGAGATCACGCGCTCGACGGTGAAGTCCTGCGTCTTGCCGCCGACCTCGACCGTTGCTGTCACGTTGTCGGCGCCCTTCTTCAGCGCCTTCACCGTGGCGCTGGTCATGATCTTCATGCCCTGCTTCTCGAACGCCTTCTTGGCGAAGGCCGAGATGTCGGCATCCTCGACAGGCAACACGCGGTCCATCACCTCGACCACGGTCACCTCGGCACCGAAGGTGCGATAGAAGCTGGCGAACTCGATGCCGATCGCGCCCGAGCCGATCACCAGCAGCGATTTCGGCATCGCCGGCGGCACCATCGCCTCGCGATAGCTCCACACCAGCTTGCCGTCCGACTCCATGCCCGGCAGCTGCCGC
>JAFAZJ010000134.1 GCA_019239835.1 Alphaproteobacteria bacterium
GCCTCGACCGACGTCTTCATCACCAACTTCCCCCTGCCGGTGCGCGAGCGGCTGAAGATCGCCGCCGCCGATCTCCACGCCATCAACCCGCGGCTGATCTATGGCTCGATCTCCGCCTACGGCGAGGCCGGCGCGGAGGCCGCGCGCACGGGCTTCGACGCCACCGCCTATTGGGCACGCACCGGCCTGATGGACATGGTGCGCGCCACCGCTGAGACGGACCCGGCGCGCTCTATGCCTGGCATGGGCGATCATCCGACGGCGACCGGACTCTATGCCGCCATCGTCACGGCTCTCTATCGTCGCGAGAAGACCGGCCGCGGCGGCGTGGCGCAGACCTCGCTGCTGCAGAACGGCCTCTGGGCCAATGGCTGCTTCGTGCAGAACCGGCTGTTCGGCGAGAACGTGAAGCACCGCCCGCCGCGCGCCAAGACGCCCAGTGCGCTGGCCAATCACTACCAATGCCGCGATGGCCGCTGGTTCCTGATGGCGCTGCACAACGAAGCGCGTCAGCTGGGCAGCCTCCTGAAGGCGATCGGCGCGAGCCACCTTGCCGAGGACCCGCGTTTCGCGACCCAGCCCGCGCGGCGCGAGAACGCCCAGGCGCTGACCATGATCCTCGACGAGATCTTCGCCAAGCGCGATCTCCTGGAATGGCGCAGCATCCTCGAAGCGGCGGGCGTGACCTTCGGCGCCGTCTATACCGTCGACGAAGCGGCCGATGACAAGCAGTCGCGCGAGATCGGCGCGCTGGTTCCCTTCGCCGACGGCAAGGGCCTCACCGTATCGAGTCCCTTCCACGTCGAGGGCGAGACCAAGGTCGCCGCGGCCCGCGCGCCCGCCATTGGAGAGCATTCGGAGGCCGTGTTGCGCGATGCTGGATATCCCGCGGCGGAGATCGCAAAGCTGAGACGGCTTGGCGTGTTGGGATAACAGGGGAAAGTACTTGGTGCTTGATGCCCGATTTCTAGGTTGTATTGTCAGCCGATAAATCGGGGGAAAACAATGGCCAAGCCTCTGGGGGCACTGGGGAAGCAACTTGACATGGCGTTGTCCGATCGGCGGATACGCCAGGCGCGCCGGCCTATGTCAGCGCAATTCATGTGCACCGATTCCGACATTGCCGCGCTCGAAGGCCTGAGCGGCATGTACGCACCCGACATCGAGCAATTGATGCATTTTGCTTCGAGTGGCTTGCTGCTGATCTTTCGCTGTCCCAGCGAGTACAGCTATGCCTATGCAAAATCCATCCAGGCTGGCACGGCGCGACCGAAGCCGGCCGGCGTATACCAGAAGTCCAACGAGTACGGCCTGCTGGGCAAGTATGTATCCGACTACGACCTGATGTGCATCTGGCGCCTATCGTCGGAAGCGGGCACGGCGGCAGTACCACTCCATACGGATTGGGATGGCAAGCGAGCTCTCGACCCGCACAATCCGGCGGAGGCCGTGATCGGAGCACTCAACAGGAAGCTGCTTTTCCGCATCCAACACGGCGCCAATGACAGCTGGCGTGACGGCCTAGGCCGGCCGAAGTACCGAAACATCGGTGACGATTTCGTCGTCTTCATTCACGGCAGCGCCCATCTGATGTCGCAAGGCGAACTGAAGCAGTTCTACAGAACGCGCGGTATGGACTGGATATATTGACGGGCGAGACACGACGCGTCACCGCGCGCGCCCAACGAATTCAAGGAGAAGCCGACTCACCTTTTCGTGCTGCTCCTGCTGCACCCAGTGGCCCGCGCCGTCGACGAGATGGACGCCGGTCATGCGCGTGCAGGCGCTCTTCTGCATGCGTTCCAGCGCGCCGGGCCGCTGCTGGATGCCCCAGTCCTGGCGGCCGGCGATGAAAGCCGAGGGTACGTCGATGGTACGGTCGCTGAAGATCTGCAGGTCGGCCTGAAGCCGCGGGTCCGTTCCGCAGCGATACCATTGCAGGCCGCCCTGGAAGCCATTGCGCTCGTATTCGGTGCTGTAGACGCTGAGCTCGGCGTCGGTGAGCCAGCGATTGGCCGCGATCTCTGCCGACGAGGGCATATAGGGCGCGACCGTCTCGGCCATGCCGGCATCGCGGTCCATGACGTAGTAGGTCGGCATCTTCGCCAGCTCATGGGCTGTCCAGCCCTTCAGCGGAAACGGCGTGTTGCCGCTCCAGTCGGCGCTCTTGTAGTGATAGTAGGCGCGCAGGAAATCGTGCACGCCCTGCGGCGCGCGATGCATGTCGGCATCGGCGCCGCGTGTCGAGTAGTGCCATTGATAGTGCTTGCGCGGTCGCTTCAGCGCCGCCAGGTCTTCATGGATCGGATCCTTCGCAGGCAGCGGCTTGCCGACGGTATCGAACGGCATCGGCGGCGTGCCGCCGAACGGGCCGCTCATCATCACGACAGAGCGAAACACGTCGGGCCGGATCAGCGCGGACCACGCCGCCACCGGCGAGCCGAAATCATGGCCGATCACCGACGCGACCGAGCGATAGCCCAGCGCGAAGACCAGACCCATCACGTCGCGCACCAGGTTGACGAAGCGGAATGACGTCAGGTCGCCGTCGTAGCGACCGTCCCAGCCAGTCGTGCGGCCATAGCCGCGCTGGTCGGGCGCGATCACGTGGTAGCCGGTGGCCGCCAGCACGGGCATTACCTTGCGCCAGCTCCAGGCCAGCTCGGGGAAGCCGTGCAGCAGCAGCACGCAGGGCCGTCCGGGTGTCTCGAAGCCGGCTTCGAGCACGTGAATGCGCAGGCCGTTGATGTTGTCGACGAAGCGCGCGCGGATGCCGGCGGGCGCGACGGGGCTGTCGTAGGGTATCGTCATATCAGGATCAAACCATGGACATCCCGTGAGCACACCCACCCTCTTCGGCGCCGCCTACAGCGTCTACACCCGCAGCGCCCGGCTCACGCTCGCCGAGAAGGGCATCGACTATCGCTTCGACGAGGTCGATATCTTCGCGCCGGGCGGGCCGCCCGCGGCGCATCTGCAGCGCCAGCCCTTCGGCAAGATCCCGGCCTTCGAGCATGACGCGCTGCGCCTCTACGAGACCGCCGCGATCTGCCGCTATGTCGACGAGGCGTTCGATGGCCCTGCCCTGCAGCCTGCCACGCCGGCCGGCCGCGCGGTGATGGCGCAGGTGATCGGCATCTGCGACAGCTACCTCTATCGCGCCGGCGTCTGGGACATCTATGTCGAGCGCATCGGCGTGCCCAAGCGCGGCGGGACGTCGGACGAGGCGAAAATCGACAAGGCGATCCCCACCGTGCGCAAGGCGCTGCAGGAGATGGCGCGATTATCAGGTGATCGGCCGTTCATCGCCGGTCCGGATCTCAGCCTCGCCGACCTGCATGCCTACCCCATGACGACGTTGCTGCGGCTGGCGCCGGAGGGTCGCGACCTATTGGTGGGAGTGCCAGCGATCGAGGCGTGGCATCAGCGCATCTCGGCGCGCGCCAGCAGCGTCAAAACGCGCTTCGCCGTCGAATGAAGCGTTGTAGCGACTGGACATTTCGGCTTCTATAGTTGGTGCGAAAACCTGCCCCGTTGAGGCAGGGTCGGTGTGGAATTCACGAGGGAGATTCCAGCATGTTGACCAGACTGGCCGCCGGCGCGGCCGCGCTGACGTTGCTCGCCGCGCCCGCGATGGCGCAAAGCACGATCAAGATCGGCTTCGTCTCGACCTTCTCCGGCCCGCAGGCGGCGATCGGCGAGGACATGCGGCGCTCAGCCGACCTGGCGCTGCAGCATCTGGGCGGCAAGATCGCCGGCAAGCCGGTCGAGATCATCTATGAGGACGATCAGTTCAAGCCCGACGTCGGCAAGGCCAAGTCCGAGAAGCTCACGGCGCAGGACAAGGTGAACTTCGTCACCGGCTATATCTGGTCCAACGTGCTGCTGGCCTCGCTGAAGACCGTGGTCGACGACGCCGACACGATCCTGATCAGCGCCAATGCCGGCCCCTCGCAGATCGCCGGCGAGCAGTGCAACAAGAACTTCTTCTCGACCTCCTGGAACAACGACCAGACGCCGATGGCGATGGGCGACTACCTCAACACCAAGGGCGTGAAGAGCCTCTACCTGATGGCCGGCAACTATGCCGCCGGCAAGGACATGCTCGCGGGCGTCAAGCGCACCTTCAAGGGCCAGATCGTCGCCGAGGATTTGACGAAGTGGCCGGACCAGCTCGACTTCTCGGC
>JAFAZJ010000179.1 GCA_019239835.1 Alphaproteobacteria bacterium
GATCAACGCCTTCAAGCGCATGGTGGTGGAGACGACGGGGCTGGCCGATCCGGCGCCGATCATCCACACCCTGATGACCGATCCGCTGCTGTCGACGCGCTATCGGCTGGACGGCGTGGTCACCACGGTCGACGCGGTCAATGGCGGCAGCACGCTCGACAACCACATGGAGTCGGTGAAGCAGGCCGCGGTGGCCGATCGGCTGCTGCTGACCAAGACCGATATCGCCGAGGCGCCGGTCGTCGACGACCTGAAGCACCGGCTGCAGCACCTCAATCCCGGCGCGCGGATGCTCAGCATCCAGCACGGCGAGGTCTCGCCCGGCGACATCATGAACGCCGGTCTCTACAACCCCGAGACCAAGAGCGCCGACGTCAAGCGCTGGCTGCACGAGGAAGCCTATCTCGACGATCCGCATCGCCATCATCACCATGGCGACGGCCATCACCACCATCATCACGACCACGAGCATGGTCATTCGCACGACCATGACGAGGGGCCGAAGGGCGATCATGCTTCACCCTTCGCCGGGCCCGGGCCGGAGCACTACGCCGAGAACCAGGACCCGCACGACGTCAACCGGCACGACGATCGCATTCGCGCCTTCTGCCTGACCTTCGACAAGCCCTTCGCCTGGGCTACGGTCGCCGGCGCGCTGGACGCGCTGGTGACCTATCGCGGGCCGGATCTATTGAGGGTGAAGGGCATCCTCAACGTCGCGGAGAGCGACAAGCCCGTGGTGATCCACGGCGTGCAGCACGTGTTCCACCCGCCGGCCGTTCTCGAGAAATGGCCGGATGAGGATCGGCGCTCGAAGATCGTCTTCATCACCCGCGACATCCCGGAAGCCACGATCCGTCGCGTGCTGAAGTCGTTCATCGACGGCGCCGATCAATGGACCAGCACCTAGATAGGAAGGGGGCGCCGGCAGGACGCCGGCGCTCTCAGCGATCAGTGCGTGTTGTCGTAGGCGATGCCGCGGTTGACCTGGTCGATCGCGGCATTGACGAACTCCATCGCCTTGACGCGGTGGCCGCCCTTGTCCGCGGTCGCGGCGTTCAGCGAATTGCGGGCGCTCTGCAGCGAGCCCAGCGCCGCACGCATATGCGGCTGGTACTCGGCGCCGGCTTCGTTGGTGGCGAGGTACATGGTGCCAGCCCCGGCACTGGCAGCGATCAGGGCGACGGCGGCAAAACGAACAAACATGGACGATCTCCCCAGATCTGGCGGCGCGACACTCTCGTCGCGCCGGCAGTCTGATCGTCCTACGTGACCACAGGCTGATCCATCCCCGCCTAATCGACGCGCTTGAGCGCGCCGGCGATGCGATTGGCCGCCGAGGTCACCGCCTTGAGCGAGGCGGCGACGATGTTGGAATCCATGCCGACGCCCCAGATGATGCGGCCGTCGCCGGCTTCCGCTTCGATGTAGCTGACCGCCGTCGCATCGGAGCCCGCGCCGGCGGCATGCTGGTGGTAGTCGCGGACCTTCATGCGGATGCCGCAGTTCTTGCCCAGCGCGTCGACATAGGCCGCGATCGGCCCGTTGCCGTTGCCGGTGATCTTCTTCTTGAAGCCGTTGAATTTCACGTCGGCGTCGAGAAGGCGCTGTTCGGGCGCCTCGGGGTTGGGCACGGTGGTGTGCTCGAAGAACTCGACCGGCGTCTTGCGCTGCAGGTACTCGCGCTGGAAGGTCTCCCAGATCAGGGTCGGCTGGATCTCCTTGCCGGTGTCGTCGGCGATCTGCTGGATCACCTTGGAGAACTCGACCTGCAGCATGCGCGGCATGTCGATGCCGTAGTCGGACTTCAGGATGTAGGCGATGCCGCCTTTGCCCGACTGGCTGTTGATGCGGATGATCGCCTCGTAGCTGCGGCCGAGATCGGCCGGGTCGATCGGCAGGTAGGGCACCTCCCAGACCTTGCTGTTCTGCGACTGCAGCGCCTTGAAGCCCTTGTTGATCGCGTCCTGGTGCGAGCCGGAGAACGCGGTGAACACCAGATCGCCGCCATAGGGATGACGGGGATGCACCGGCAACTGGTTGCAGTATTCCACCGTCTGGCGGATCTCGTTGATGTTGGAGAAGTCGATCTCGGGATCGACACCCTGGGTGTACATGTTCAGGCCCAGGGTCACGAGATCGACGTTGCCGGTGCGCTCGCCGTTGCCGAACAGGCAGCCCTCGATGCGATCGGCGCCGGCCATGAAGCCGAGCTCCGCCGCCGCCACGCCGGTGCCGCGATCGTTGTGCGGATGCAGCGAGAGGATCATCGAGTCGCGGTACTTGAAGTTGCGATGGCACCACTCGATCTGGTCGGCGTAGATGTTGGCCGAGGCCATCTCCACCGTCGCCGGCAGGTTGATGATCATCTTCTTCTGCGGCGTCGGCTTGTAGACGTCGCCCACGGCCGCACAGATGTCGCGTGCGAACTCCAGCTCGGTGCCGGTGAAGCTCTCGGGCGAATACTCGTAGACCCACTCGGTGGCGGGATCGGCATCGGCCAGCTGCTTGACCAGCTTGGCACCCGACACCGCGATGTCGATGATGCCGGCATAGTCGAGGCCGAACACGACGCGACGCTGCAGGGTCGAGGTCGAGTTGTAGAGGTGCACGATGACGCGCTTGGCGCCGCGGCAAGCCTCGAAGGTGCGCTCGATCAGCTCCGGCCGGCTCTGCGTCAACACCTGGATGGTGACGTCAGCCGGGATCATGTTCTTCTCGATCAGCTCGCGCACGAAGTCGAAATCGGTCTCCGACGCGGCCGGGAAACCGACCTCGATCTCCTTGTAGCCCATCTCGCACAGCAGCTTGAACATCCGGGTCTTGCGATCGGAATCCATCGGCTCGATCAGCGCCTGATTGCCGTCGCGCAGATCGACTGCGCACCAGATCGGCGGCTTGGTGATCACGACGTTGGGCCACGTTCGGTCCTTGATGTCGATCGGCTTGAACGGGACGTATTTCTCGCTGGCGCCGGGCATCATCGGTTTCTGCGACATGTCTCTCTCCTGCGCCCCTCGGGGCGGCGAATGTCATGAGGGCGTCATCGATCCGGGGCGGGGCGCGCCGGACCACAGGCTCGCGGGCGAACGGCTGGCAGCCGCGCTCAGGCCCGCAAGCCGCCGCTAAGTCGCAGCGACGGCCTCGCGCCCGTCAAAATGGCGCCCGTCGAAATGGCTAGGGAAATGAAGGACATGATCGGGAACCGGAAGCGGTAGAGACGGCGGAGGGAAAGGGGCGCGGGCGCGCGCCCGACCGGCCTTCAGAGGCCGGCGGCAATAAGTCGAAGGGTCCGCAGTCGCCAGATCATGGGCCGGC
>JAFAZJ010000218.1 GCA_019239835.1 Alphaproteobacteria bacterium
GCCGCGCTCAGCCGCTACCTGCACTGGCTGGGGACCGAAGCGCCCAAGGGCGGCACCGACGAGATCGCCGCATCGGACAAGCTGCAGGCGTTGCGCGAGGCCACCGGCGCGATCCGTGACCTGAGCTTCGATACGATCTCTGGCGCCGGCGCCAACGGCGCCATCGTGCATTACCGCGCCAGCCCGCGCAGCGCGCGCAAGCTGCAGCGCGGCGAGCTGTACCTCGTCGATTCAGGCGGCCAGTACCGCGACGGCACCACCGATGTGACGCGCACCGTAGCGATCGGCGAGCCCAGCGCCGAGATGAAGGATCGCTTCACGCGCGTGCTGAAGGGCCATATCGCGCTGGCGATGGCGCGCTTCCCGGTGGGCACCACCGGCTCGCAACTCGACGCGCTGGCGCGCTATCACCTGTGGCAGGCTGGGCTCGACTACGACCACGGCACCGGCCACGGCGTCGGCGCCTATCTCTCGGTGCACGAGGGCCCGCACCGCATCTCCAAGGCGCACAATTCGGTGGCACTGCGGCCGGGGATGATCGTCAGCAACGAGCCCGGCTACTACAAGACCGACGCCTACGGCATCCGCATCGAGAACCTGGTCGCGGTGCGCGAGGCGAAGATCGAGGGTGCCGACCGCGCCTATCTCGAGTTCGAGACGCTGACCCACGCGCCGATCGATCGTGCCTGTATCGAGGTCTCGCTGCTGAGCGGCCCGGAGCGTGCATGGCTCGACGCCTATCACGCGCGAGTCCGCGAGATCGTCGGGCCACAACTCGACGGTGAAGCGCGCGCCTGGCTCGAGGCCGCGACACGGCCGCTGTAATCTCTGGAGTCGTTCGATGTCCGACAAACCCGGCCTGCTCGCGCTCTACCATTTCTCGCCATGGTTCACGGAAGAGCTGAACAAGCGCTTCGACGTCTTCGGCCCGTTCCCCACGCGCGAGATCGCGCCGCACATGGTGCCGGACGATTTCAAGCCGCGCGTGCGTGCGATCGCCACCGTCGGCAGCATCGGCGAAGGCGGCCGCCCGATGCTCGACGTGCTGCCCAACGTCTCGATCATCCATTGCTACGGCACCGGCTTCGAGCGCATGGACCTGAAAACGGCGAAGGAGCGCGGCATCGTCATCACCAATGCCGCCGACTCCAATGCCAGTGCCGTGGCTGACCTCGCCGTCGGCCTGCTGCTGGCCTCGACGCGACGCCTCGCCGAGGGCGACCGCTATATCCGGGCCGGCCGCTGGGTCCGCCGCGGTGCGCATCTGTGGCCGCCGATCGTGGGTCTGAAGGGCGCCAAGGTCGGCATCCTCGGGCTGGGAGCAATCGGCGCACGGGTGGCGACCCGCATCGCCGCCTTCGAGGCGGAGGTCGGCTATTACAGCCGCAGCCAGAAGCCGGACGTGCCCTGGGCCTATCTGCCGAGTGCGCTGGCGTTGGCAGAATGGTGCGACTTCCTGATTGTGGCGCTGCGCTCGGACGCTTCGAACAAGCACATCATCAATATGGAGCTCCTGAAGAAGCTCGGACCGCTGGGCCACGTCGTGAACATCTCACGCGGCATGGCGGTCGACGAGGCGGCGCTGGCTGATGCGCTGGAAGCCGGGGTGATCGCCGGCGCGGCGCTGGATGTGTTCGAGGAGGAGCCGATCGTTCATCCCAAGCTGATGACGCTGGAGAACGTGGTGATGACGCCACACCTGGGCGGCGGCACGCGTCAAGCCAACCGGGCGATGGGCGAGACGGCGCTGGCGAACTTCGACGCCCACTTCGCCGGCAAGCCGGTCCTGACGCCCGTACCCATGGATTGAGCCGGACGTAACAATACGTCACATACTTAATTCGGAGCGGATAAATACAGCTGACGCTGTATCAGTCGGCAGCGCCGCCCTCGCCCGGAACCGGCTGGGCGCCCTGCGGCGGGGCGGCAGCACCGTCGGCCAGATCCCAGCGGGTGCGGAAGACCGTGTCGCAGATGCCGGAGCTGCCGAAGCCGTCGCTGAAGCTGACGTTCGAACGCCGGTGGTGCTCGGCGTGGGCGTGGCTGCTGAGCTTGTCGGCGATCAGGTTGACGATGAAGGTCCGCGCCGGCGTCGACTTCTCGCCGCGCAGCGAGCGGGCGAAATCGAAGCCGGAATGCTCGTACAGCCCGCCGATCGCGCCCAGGCTCATGGTGACGATGTGGAACAGCAGGTCGGAGCCACCGCCGCCGATCAGCACCAGCGGCAGCAGGTAGGGCAGCACGATCTCCATGAAGAAGTCCGCGGCGCTCATGTAGCAGGCGCTGACGGCGCGGCTGGCGCCCGTGGAGTGGTGCACATGGTGGCCCAGCAGGCGCAGCAACGAACGCCGGTGCATCAGGCGATGGCCGATGTACTGCACGGCGTCGTGGCCGAACATCATCAGGAACAGCGAGGCGATGAACCAGCTGGCGTCGAGCTGCGGGTCGCCGACGAAGGCCAGGCCGGTCCACTCCAGCATCAGCATGCTGGGCAACAGGATGATGCACTGGTTGAACAGCACCCGCGGCAGCAGGGCGGCGTAGCCACGCCGCTCCGGCCGGCGTACCCGGTACTGCTGCAGGCGCCCGGTGGCGTCGAGCCATTCGAAGCCCAGCGCGATGCCATGGTAAATGACCATGTGCAGTGTCCAGGCGAACACGGCAATGGACAGCCAGGGCGGGAGGAGGTCCGTGATCATCGGGCTTCGCGGGTCAGCTTACTGCGGGGGGAACGTTTACGCGCGTCGTTCGGATGCGGCGCGGCAGCGAATACGCGATCAAAATATGCATAACCGAGGACTCGGTCAACGGTGAAAGACCGCTGAAAATCAGCGCATAGGTGCCACGCGACCGCAATAATCGGGCAATCGGCGTAGTCAAATTATGCGTGAGGTGCGTATTTCACTGAGGACTGTGCGTATACGTCGATCACGAAATCAGCCACCGCCACCCATCGCCAGCCACTCCTCCTCGCTCAGGATCCGCACCCCCAGCTCGGCCGCCTTCTTGGCCTTGGAGCCGGCGTCGGCGCCGACCACGACGAAGTCGGTCTTCTTCGACACCGAGCCGGTGACCTTGGCGCCCAACGACTCAGCCTTGGCCTCGGCGGCGTCGCGACTCATGGCCGACAGCGTGCCGGTGAAGACCATGACCTTGCCCGAGAACGGCGAGTCGGTGGCGACGGCGACCGAGCGGAACGGCTCGACGGTGATCTCGCCCAGGAGCTCGCGGATGATGGTCTCGTTGTGCCCCTCGCCGAAGAACTCGACGATCTTGTCGGCGGTGGTGACGCCGATGTCCTGCACGTTGCACAGCCTCCCGAACGCCTCACCGACCTCGGCTGCGGCCTTTTCCTTCTTGGTGGGCTCCGACTTCGCCTTGCGCTCCTTGCGCGCCGCCCGCATGGCGTCGAACCAGCCCTGCGCCTCGCCATACTCGCGGGCCAGCGCCTTGGCGGTCGCCTCGCCGATCGAGGGAATGCCCAGGGCGTTGATGAAGCGATCGAGCGGGATGGTGCGGCGCGCGTCGATCGCGGCGATCAGCTTGTCGGCCGACTGATCGCCCCAGCCCTCGCGCTTGCGCAGGTCATCGCGCGTCAGGCGGAAGAGATCGACCGGCTGCTTCAGCAAGCCATCGCGCCAGAAGCTCTCGATATGCACCCAGCCCAGGCCCTCGATGTCGAAGTTCTGCCGCGACACGAAGTGCCTCAGCCGCTCGACCTGCTGGAACGGACATTCGAGACCGCCGGAACAGCGGCGCACCACGCCGTCCTCCTCGCGCACCACGGGCGTCTTCAGCTCGCAGGGACAGGTCTCAGGAAAGACGAAGCGCTTTGCGCCGCGCGGCCGTTGCTCCATCACCACGCCCAGCACCTGCGGGATCACGTCGCCGGCACGCTGGATAGTGACCGTGTCGCCCACGCGCACGTCGAGCCGTTCGATCTCGTCGGCGTTGTGCAGGGTCGCGCGCGCCACCAGCACGCCGCCGACATTGATCGGCTCGAGCTCGGCCACCGGCGTCATCGCGCCGGTGCGGCCGACCTGGATGGCGATGCCGTTGAGCAGGGTCTGCGCCTTCTCGGCCGGGAATTTGTGCGCGATCGCCCAGCGCGGCGAGCGGCTGACGAAGCCCAGGATCGCCTGCCAGTCGACCCGGTCGACCTTGTAGACCACACCGTCGATGTCATAGGGCAGCGACGCGCGGCGCTGGCCGATGTCGCGATAGAAGGCGAGCACCTCGTCGGTCGTGCGGCAGAGCCGGATCTCCGGATTGACCTGGAAGCCCCATTGGCTCAGCCGCTTGAGGAAATCGTGCTGCGAGTTCCAGGCACGCGGCTCGGCCTCACCCCAGGCATAGGCGAAGAAGCGCAGCGGCCGGCCCGCCGTGATCGTCGGGTCGAGCTGTCGCAGCGAGCCCGCGGCACCGTTGCGCGGATTGGCGAAGGTCTTCTCTTCCGCCGCCGCTTGCCGCTCGTTCAACGCCAGGAAGTCGGCGCGGCGCATGTAGACCTCGCCGCGCACGTCGAGCGCATCGGGCGCTTTGCCCTTCAGCTTCTTGGGCACGTCGTCGAGCGTGCGCACATTGGCGGTCACGTCCTCGCCTTCAGTACCATCGCCGCGCGTCGCGGCGCGCACCAGCTCGCCGTGCTCGTAACGGATCGACAGCGAGAGCCCATCGATCTTGGGTTCACAGGTCAGCGCGATCTCGGCATCGGCGTCGAGCGCAATCTCGCGCTCGAGATAGCGGCGCACGCGCTCGACGAACTCGGTGATCTCCTCGTCGGCGAAGGCATTGTCGAGCGACAACATCGGTCGCGCGTGGCGCACCTTGGCGAAGCCGGCCGACGGCGCCGGCGCCACCTTCATCGACGGGCTGTCGAGCGTCACCAGCTCTGGGAATTTCGCCTCGATCGCCTTCAGCCGCTGGCGCAGCGCATCATACTGCGCGTCGCTGATCTCCGGCGCGTCCTGCTGATGGTAGAGCTTGTCGTGATGCGCGATCTCCTGCGCCAGACGCGCCAGTTCCTTGTCGGCCTGCCGCTTGGTGAGCTTGTCGACCGCGATCTGCTCGACCACTTTCGCCGCGCGCGACATCGCCGTCCTCCTCGCGCCTTGCCGAGTAATTCTACCTCACGCCGAGGAGCGCCTGCAGGGCGCGTCTCGAAGGGTGGGCAACACACGCGGAGTCTGCTGCCCATGCTTCGAGACGGCCGCTGCGCGGCCTCCTCAGCATGAGGTTGGGTCGATTGAACATCACGCGCGCGCCGCCATCAGGCGGTCGGCCGCGGCGCGCGCCTCGGCGGTGACCTCGGCGCCGGCCAGCATGCGCGCCAGCTCCTCGCGCCGTCCCGCCGCATCGAGCGTCACCACCTCGGTCGCCGCCTTGGTGCGGCTCGCTGTCTTGCGGATCAGCCAATGCTGGTCGGCCAGCGCCGCAACCTGCGGCGAATGCGTCACGACCAGCACCTGCAGGCTACGCGCCAGCCGACGCAGGCGCTCACCCACCGCTGCCGCCGTGGCGCCGCCGATGCCGCTATCGACCTCGTCGAACACGACGGTCGCGACGTTGCCGACCCGCGCCATCGCCACCTTCAGCGCCAGCATGAAGCGCGACAGCTCGCCGCCCGAGGCGATCTTGCCGATCGGGCCCGGCGGCGTGCCGGGATTGGTTGAGACCAGGAACTCGACGCGATCGACGCCCGACGCCGACCAGTCCTTCTCCGCCAGCCGCTCGATGCGGGTGATGAACTTCGCGCGTTCCAGCCGCAGCGGTCCCAGCTCGCCGATCACCGCCTTGTCGAGCCGTGTCGCCTGCTTCGTCCGCCCCGCCGACAACCCATCGGCCGCATCGACAAACGCCGCCCGCGCCTTCGCCGCTTCCGCCTCCAGCCTGCGCCGCCGCGCCTCGCCATCGTCGAGCGCTGCGAGCTGATCGGCCATGCGCGCGCGCAGCCCGGCAAGCTCGGCCACCGGTACGCCATGCTTGCGCGCGGCCGCACGCAGCGCGAACAGCCGCTCCTCGACGCGCTCCAGCGCGCCGGGATCGTCCCCCAGGCTCTCGCGCGCCTGCTCCAGCTGCGCGACCGCCTCGGCGGTCTCCGACAGCGCGCGATCGAGCGCGCCCAGCGCCGCGTCGAGACGACCGGCGGCATTGGCCGCCTGACGCTCGATCAGACGATGCGCGGCCGAGAGCTTGCCGGTGACGCCCTTGTCGCGCTCCAGCCCCTCGAGCGCCTGCACCACCGCCTCGCCGATCGCCGCGCCATGGCGCAGCAGCTGGCGCTTTGCCGCCAGCGTCTCCTCGTCGTCGGCCTTGGGATCGAGCTTTTCCAGCTCGGCCACCGCGTGACGCAGGTATTCCTCATCGCGCTGCGCCTGCTCAAACGCGGCCGTGGCGTCGACGCGCGCGGTTTCGGCCGCACGCCACGTGGTCCAGGCCGTGGCGACCTTCACGGCATTGGCTTCGAGGCCGCCGAAGGCATCAAGCGTATCGCGATGGTTCACCGGCACCAGCAGGCCATGCTGCTCGAACTGGCCCTGGATCTCGACCAGCGTTTCGCCCAGCCGCTTGAGAAGACCGACCGAGGCGGGCTGGTCGTTGACATAGGCACGGCCGCGGCCGTCGGCGCCGATCACGCGACGCAGCAGCAAGGTGTCGCCTTCGTCGGCCACGCCCTGCTCGGCGAGGATGGCATGCGCGGGGTGATCGTCGGGCAGCGTGAACTCGGCGCCGACCACGGCCTGGGTCGCGCCCGTGCGCACGATGCCCTGGCCCGACCGGCCGCCCAGCGCCAGGCTGAAGGCGTCGAGCAGGATCGATTTGCCAGCGCCGGTTTCGCCGGTCAGCGCGCCCAGGCGCGAGCCTTTGCCTGTCGGGAAGGTGAGGTCCAGCTTCTCGATCAATACGAAATCGCGGATCGAGAGACAGCGCAGCATCAGAAGATCGATTTCCAGACGCGGCCGAGCCAGGAACTGTCGTCCTTGTCGGGCCGCAGATCGACGCCTTCGAGCAGGTAGTAGCTGTCGGCGTACCAGTCGCTGCCTGGGAAATTGTGACCCAGCACCGCGGCAGCCATCTTCGCCTCGTTGGTCACGCCCAGCGCGAGATAGCACTCGACCAGCCGATGCAGCGCCTCCGGCGTGTGGGTCGTGGTCTGGTACTGCTCGATCACGCGGCGATAGCGGTTGATCGCCGCCACGTACTCCTTGCGCGTCTGATAGAAGCGGCCGACCTCCATTTCCTTGCCGCCGAGATGGTCGATGGCGAGGTCGACCTTCAGGCGGGCATCGCGGGCATAGGGCGTGTCGGGAAAGCGCTTCACCACCTCGCCCAGCGAGTTCAGCGCCTGCTCGGTCATGCGTTGGTCGCGGCCGACGTCGGAGATCTGCTCGTAGTAGCACAGCGCCTTCAGATAGTAGGCGTAGGGCACGTCCTTGTGGCCGGGATGCAGGTTGATGAAGCGGTCCAGCGCGATGATGGCTTCGTCGTACTTGTTGGACTGGTAGTAGGCGAAGGCGGTCATGATCTGCGCCTTCACCGCCCAGACCGAATAGGGGTGCTGGCGGTCGACTTCCTCGAAGCCCTTGGCGGCAGCCTTGTAGTCGCTGGAGCCCAGCGCATCGAGCGCCCGATTGTAGAGCTGCTCGACCGGCGCCTCGGCGTAGCCCTTGTTGTCGTCGTCCTTGCTGAAAAGGCCGCAGGCGCCCAACGCCAAGGTGCCCACCAATGCCAGCGCCCTCGCCGTCGCCCCTGCGTACCGTCGCATCGCCAGCCTCATTTTGCCTGTCATGGATTCGCCCGCTACGCCGGCACGGGGGATGCGCCGGCAGCCCGGCTTATAGCATAGGACACCAAAGAAAACGGGGGCGCAAAGGCCCCCGAAAGTGACGTGTGGAGATACCGATACTCGGCCGGACGGGAGCGCCCGGCCGTACTGTCAATTCGCCTGGCGGCGCAGGAAGGCGGGAATCTGCAGGTCGTCTTCCTCGCGCGATGCCTTGGCCCGGTTGGCGTCCAGCCCACTGAGCGGCGGCTGGATCGCCGTGATCGTCGCGGCCGGACGCGGCGGCACCGGCTCGATGATCCGCTGCGGCTCGGCGACCGGCTCAGCCGCCGGCTTGCCGCCGCCGGCGATCAGCCCGGTCATCTTCTGGAACAGGCTCGGTCCCTTGGTCGCAAACGTCGGGGCGCGCATGGGATCGGGCGCCTTGACCGCCATGGCGACCGGCTTGACCGCCGGCGCAGGCCGCGCGACGGGCTCGATACGCGGCGCCGCGACAGCCACCGGCTCGATGGCCGGCGCCGCGAGCGGCAGCTCCGCCGGCGCGGCCACCTCGACCATCGGCTCGGGCGCCCGCATTTCGACGACCGGCTCCGGTGCTGCGACAGGCTCGGGCGCGGTCATCTCGGCCATCGCCGGCGCGGCGGCTTCGACGTACGGCGCCGGCGGCGGCGTCATGACCGGCGGCGGCGGTGCAGCCGCAACCACGGGCGCGGGCGCGGCGGGCATGGCCGGCGGCGCCTGCGGGATCGTCGCGTAGGCCGAGGGCGGACGCTGCGGCGCGAGGGTGCGCTGCAGGTGCGGCTGGCCGGTCTGGATCGGCTTGTTGTCGATGGTCAGAAAGTTCGGCTGCGGCTGGGCCATGACCGCCGCCGAGATGCCGGTGGCGACCACCGAGACCCGCATGCGGCCCTGCATCGCGGCATCGAAGGTCGAGCCGAAGATGATGTCGGCGTCGGGATCGACTTCCTCGCGGATGCGGTTGGCCGCCTCGTCGACCTCGAGCAGGGTCA
>JAFAZJ010000012.1 GCA_019239835.1 Alphaproteobacteria bacterium
GGCGGTGATCTGCCGCGAGGTCGGCCGCGGCGCCAAGCCGCTGATGGATGCCACGTCAGGCAACCTGCTGCGCGCCGCCGAATCGATCGCCGAGGTGCACGCACCGCGCATCGGCCTGATCACCGGCTTCGCCGTGCCGACGGAGCAGGGGCCGCGCCCCGAGACCGATGGTCCCGGCGGCATGGCCCACATGGCCGCCGCCTTCCGCGCCGCCGGCTGGCCGGTGCGGCTTGCGACCGACGCACTCTGCGCACCGGCGTGTCAGGTCGCGCTGGTCTCGCTGCCACGCGCCGCCGACACGCCGATCGATACCGACGATGCCGCGACCCTGGCGAAACGCTGGATCGACGAGGGCATCACCCACGTGATCTCGATCGAGCGCTGCGGACGCTCGCGCGACGGCAAGCCGCGCAATATGCGCGGCGAGGACGTGTCGTCGTTCACGCCGGCGCTTGACGATCTGTTCCTGGCCGCAAAGTGGCGACGCATCGCCATCGGCGACGGCGGCAACGAGATCGGCATGGGCAGCCTGCCCATCGAGCTGATTGCGCGCACCGTGCCCAACGGCGAGCGCATCGCCTGCGCCACGGCGGCCGACGACCTGATCATCGCCGGCGTCTCCAACTGGGGCGGTTACGGCGTCGTCGGCGCGCTGGCGGCGGTGATGCCCGCGCTGGCGCCGGTGCTGCTCGAATCGCTCGACGCCGAGCATGATGCGCGTCTTCTCGAACGCCTCGTGCGCGAAGGCAACACCGTCGACGGCGTCACGCGCAAGGCCGAGGCGACGGTCGACGGCATGCCGCTATCGACCCACGCCGAGGTGATCGCCGCGATTCGCCGCGCGGCGACGGGCTGAGCTACTCCGCTGGCGCGGTCTTGGCGTCGGAGGCCGGGTCGGGGATGTGCAGGAACATCGCGCACACCACGGCCGAGACCAGGCTCAGGATGGCCAGGCCGAACAACCCGCCGGCGAAGCTGCCGGTCTGGTCGCGCATGAAGCCGACATACCAGGGGCCGAAGAAGCCGCCGAGATTGCCGATCGAGTTGATCCACGCGATGGTCGCGGCGGCCGCCGTGCCGGTGAGGAACATCGGCGGCATCGCCCAGAACGGGCCCTTCGAGCCGTAGAAGCCCATCGCCGCGATCGACATGCCGACCAGAGCCC
Organism: Alphaproteobacteria bacterium; assembly: GCA_019239835.1. Taxonomy (GTDB): domain Bacteria; phylum Pseudomonadota; class Alphaproteobacteria; order Reyranellales; family Reyranellaceae; genus JAFAZJ01. The sequence goes on from JAFAZJ010000012.1 coordinate 1,166, forward strand.
ACCACGTGCCCATGGTCAGGCCGGCGATCACCAGGCCGATGGTCGACAGCACGCAGCTGAACAGCAGGTTCCAGCGCCGCTCGCGCATGACGTCGGAGATGTAGCCGAAGCTGAACATGGCGATCGCCCCGCAGATGTAGGGGATCATGGTCAGCCAGCCGACGGTCATGTTGCTGAAGCTGCCGAGCGATTTGATGATCTGCGGGATGAAGATCAGCATGCCCAGGCTGGCCGTGACGATGCCGAGGTAGTTCAGCGACAGCAGCAGCACCTTGGGGTCGACCATCGCCCGCCACATGGTGAAGGTCTGCACCGCGTCCTTGGCCTTCCGCTCCGACAGCAGGCGCGCGGCAAGCCAGCTGCGCTCCTCGGTGGTCAGCCACGCCGCCTGCTCCGGCTTGTCGGTCAGCACGAACAAGGTGGCGAGGCCGAGGAACACCGTCGGGATCGCCTCGGCGAGATACATCACCTGCCAGCCATGCAGGCCGAACAGGCCCTGGAAGCTCATCAGCCCGGTCGACACCGGCGCACCCAGGGCGACGGCGATGGGCAGTCCCATCAGGAAGCCGGCGACGATGCGCGCGTGATGGCGCGCCGGGAACCAGTAGGTGAAGTAGAGGATGATGCCGGGGAAGAAGCCGGCCTCGGCGACGCCGAGCAGGAAGCGGATGATGCCGTAGCTCACCTCGCCGGTGGCGAAGGCGGTGGCGCCGGCGAGGATGCCCCAGGTGATCATGATGCGCGCGATCCACAACCGCGCGCCGACCTTTTCCATGACGATGTTGCTGGGCACCTCGAACAGGAAGTAGCCCCAGTAGAAGGTGCCGGTGGCGAAGCCGAAGGCGGCGGCCGACATGCCGAGATCGCCGCGCATGGTGAGCGCGGCGAAGCTCACGTTGATACGGTCGATATAGGCGAAGAAGTAGCAGAGCACAGCGAACGGCAGCAGGCGGATATAGATCTTCCGCATCGCCGAGGATTCGACAACATCCATCCTGGTCTCCTCCCTGGAGACAACGCCGACGCTTTATGCGACTGAACGTTTGGATGGATGCTCGACCCGTGGTCACGGGGCTGCAAGCTCAGTCACCTGACCGCAGGCTGAAGAGACCTACGTCCGATGCATAAGAGCTGCGCGTGCACGATCGAGCGCGAGCACGAGAATGCCGGCGGCGAGTCCCCAGAACGCGGACCCAAGACTGAGGAAGGTCGCGCCCGATGCGCTGACAGCGAACGTGACACCGGCGGCGTAGCGATGCGCCGGCTGCTCCAGCGCCACACCGAGCGCGCCGACGAAGGGGGCGAGCAAGGCGAGGCCGGCGATGGTCGCCATCAGCGCCGGCGGCAGCGCGGCGAACACCGCGACCAGGGAAGCACCGAAGATCGCGCATAGCAGGTAGCCGGCGGCGTAGAACGGACCGACCTTCCAGCGCTGGGCGGGATCGGGATGCGTGTCGGGGCCGGTGCAGATCGAGGCGGTGATCGCCGCGAGGTTGCTGGTGTGCGCACCGAGCGGCGCGGTCAGCAGCGAGGCCAGACCGGTGACGGCGAGGATCGGCCGCACCGGCGGGCTATAGCCGGCGGACCGCAGCACGGCGAATCCCGGCAGATTCTGCGATGCCATGGTGACCAGGAACAGCGGCACACCCAGGCCGATCAGCGCCGCAGGGTCGAAGGCCGGCATGACGAGCTCGACATGCGAGAGCCCGATGCCTGCGGCGCCGCTCAGCCGGCCGGCGAGCCACGCCCACACCAGGCCGACCACGACGATGATCGGCACGGCGGCGAAGGGCAGCATCAGGCGCAGCACGAGGAACAGGCCGATCAGCACCAGCACGAACAGCGGATCGCTGTTGATGCCGCCGACCGCGCCGATCACGAAGCGCAGCAGCACGCCCGCGAGCATGGCGCCGGCGACGGCTGGCGGGATCCGCTCGATCAGGTTCGACAGCGGCTTCAGCGCGGCGCTGAGCAGGATCAGCGCGGCGGTGAACAGGAAGGCACCCACCGCCTGGTGCGGGTCGTAGACGCCGGGCATCGCCGCGATCAGCGCCGCGCCCGGCGTCGACCAGGCCGTGACAATCGGCTGGCGATGGCGCCAGGTGAGCCAGCCCGTCGTGGCGGCCATCGCGAGACAGAGTCCGGTGACCCACGACGTGATCTGCCCCGGCGAGCAACCCACAGCACGCGCCGCCTCGACGATCACCGCGAGCGTGCCGCCGAATCCGACGAGCACCGCGACGACGGGCGAACCAATGAGGGAGAGACGCACCTGACAGACCTCCGCGACGCGCGCCTCTATCGCAAGCCGGACGCGGGGCTGCAAGTCGGGTAGAAGCGGCGGGATGCTGATTGAGACGAATCGCCTGCGTTTGCGGCCGTGGCGGACGGCCGACCGCGATTCATTCGCGGCCCTGAACAGCGACGCCGAGGTGATGGCGGACGAAGGCGGCGTGCTCGATCGTGCCAGTAGTGATGCCAAGCTCGAGCGGTACATGGCAGCCTTCGAGCACCATGGCTTTGGCCGCTGGCTGATCGAGGATCGGGACGGCGTGTTCCTCGGCTACGCCGGCGTCATGCCATCGCCGGCGGGCCATCCGCTGGGTGAGCATTTCGAGATCGGCTGGCGTCTCGTGCGTGCAGCCTGGGGTTATGGTTATGCCAGCGAGGCGGCACGGGCGGCGATCGACGATGCGCTGGGTCGGGCGGGCATGCCTGAGATTCTGGCGTATACGTCAGCCGACAATCTGCGCTCGCAGGCGATGATGCACCGGCTGCGGCTGTTTCGCGATCCGGCGCGGGATTTCACCGCCGACTATCCGCACCAGAAGGCCTGGCGCGGTTCGGTCTGGGTGGCACGGCGCGGCTGACGGTTGCCCTGCCGGCGGGTGGCGGCTAGTACCGTCGTCGATCAACCCAGAGAAGACCCATGGCCACCGCGACGCTTGCCGACACGCCCTATGCGCCAACGCATCCCGAGATCCGTGACGCAGTGCGCGCGCTCTGCCTGAAGTTCGACGGCGCCTACTGGCGCAAGCTCGATCGCGAGCGCGGCTATCCCACCGAGTTCGTGCGCGCGCTGACCGAGGCCGGCTGGCTGGCGATCCTGATCCCCGAGGAATATGGCGGCGCCGGGCTCGGCATCTCGGCCGCCAGTGCCGTGCTCGAGGAGATCCACCGGGCCGGCTGCAACGCCGCCGCCTGCCACGCGCAGATGTACATCATGGGCACGGTGCTCAGGCACGGCAGCAAAGACCAGAAGCAGCGCTATTTGCCCAAGATCGCCTCGGGCGAGATGCGCCTGCAGGCCTTCGGCGTCACCGAACCGAGCAGCGGCACCGATACGCTCAGCCTGCGCACGACGGCGGTGAAGAAGAACAACAGCACCTATATCGTCAACGGCCAGAAGGTGTGGACCAGCCGGGCCGAGCATTCCGACCTGATGCTGCTGCTGGCACGCACCACGCCCCAGGGCCAGCAGGCCAAGCGCACCGAGGGCCTCTCGGTGTTCCTCGTCGACATGCGCGA
>JAFAZJ010000021.1 GCA_019239835.1 Alphaproteobacteria bacterium
ACCGCCGCCGCCGCCACCACCGCCGCCGCCGCCAGCGCCACCACCACCGGCACCGCCGCCACCGGCACCACCGCCGCCTGGGCCAGCGCCGCCGCCGCCGCCGCCGGCTGCGCCTGCTGCTGATGCGCTCGAGGTGCTCGACGCGCCGTCGCCGTAGATGCCTTCACGCTCCTGGGAATATTGCCGGCCGGCCTGGAAGAAGCGGCCGAGCCAGGTGCGCTTGGGTTGCGGCTGCGGCTGCACGTGGCGTGGCGCGGGCCGCGGTGCGTAGGCGGTGCGCGGGCTGGGTGGCGGCGGTGCGGCGTAGGTGCGCTGGATCGCGGGTTGCGCCGGTGCCGGTGGGGCGACATCGGCCTTGGGTGCCGGTGGATCGGGGATCGTCGCGACTTGCGGCGGCAAGGGCAGCATGTCGAAGGGCAGCAGCGCGGCGCCGCGTCCCTGGCCGGGCTCCGATGCGTTGGGTGCGTCGCGCGTGTCCTCGCCGTCGGCGCGCGGCGAGGGCATCGATGGCGTGACGATGATGCCGGCGGCATAGGGCGTGCTGGCGGCCGGCTTGGCCGACTCATCGATGGCGCGCGGGCGCAGCGCCACGTCGGCGTCGGGCGTCGGATCGGGCGCCTGGACGCGGCCGACATCGGTGCCGCCGGGCTCGCCGGCCGACGGCGCGGGCTGGCTCGCGGCGGCGCTGGCGACGGCGAGCTCCTCGTGGCCGGGGGCGAAGGCGGGCAAGGTGAAGCTGCCGGTGTCGATCACCAGCACGGTGTTGCGCGCGACATCGCCGCCGTCGTCGGTCGTGCCGCCGGGACCGGGCCGGCCGGCGACGATGGCCGAGACGACGCTGGCGTGCAGCAGCAGCGAGCCGGCGATCACGACAGGCCAGCGCGCGGCGTCGAAGCGTGTGGGCAGCAGGCGCTTGAGGAAGCCGGGCGGCGGCACGGGGTCCTCGACGCGCGCGCCGGGGCTGACCAGCACGTGTCCGGCGCTGTCGGCACGCGCCTGCGCCGCCGCCGCGGCGTCGCCCGGCCGATCGAGGTTGATCATCAGGCCGCATTCGCGACAGCAGGTGCTGGCGACGCCGTGATCGCAGATTGTGCAGTGCGAGCCGCGCGCGGCGTTCCACATCAGCGCCGCGCCGCACGTCGGGCAGGCGACGGACTCGGCATCCAGACCACAGCCCGGACATGTCAAACCGATGACGAGGCTACGCATCGCTTTTACGTCCCCAACCCGCGCCACTGAACGGTGACGACGGCAGCGAGTTGCGGCGCGCGCGAAAAACATGTTGCGGCATAAAGCAGGGGCGCCGGTGTTAACGGCGCCCGTGTCTGTAGCCCATGCTTCGAGACGGCCACTGCGTGGCCTCCTCAGCATGAGGTGGAGGGTTCATCCACGCCTCGGCACACATGAGGTGGAGGGTTCATCGACGCCTCACCCTGAGGAGCGCCGAAGGCGCGTCTCGAAGGGTAGGCACAGCATGAGGTGGAGGGTTCATCGACGCCTCACCCTGAGGAGCGCCGAAGGCGCGTCTCGAAGGGTGGGCTGCACACACCGCGCCCAAAAAAAGACGGGCGCCATGTGCGAGCGCCCGTCTTCCCGTCATCGTGCCGCAGCGACTAACGCTGCTGGGCGCGCTGGCGTTCGTAGGTGTAGTCCGGCATGGCCTTGAGCTGGTCCTTGTCGAGGCCGCTCAGCAGCACCAGCGTGTCGCCGTCGCGCTTGGTCTGCAGGTCGCCCCATTTCAGCGCGACGTCCTTCTTGCCCATGCCGAGGAAGCCGCCGACCGAGACGACCACCGTCTGGATCTTGCCGGCCTGGTCGACATAGACGTCCTCGACCTCGCCGATCTTGTCGTTGTTGGCGTTGCGCACCGAGGCCTTCAGCACGGCCTCGGTCGAGATGTAGCCGTCGGCGTTGAAGTCCTTGGTCGGACGCGCCGGTGCCGCATCGGCGCGCGGCGGCGGCGGGCTCGTGCGGTCCATTGTCGTGGCCGGCGGCGTGCTGGGCACCGTGGTGTCGCGATAGATGCCGCGGTCGTTCCACACCTGGCCACGGTACGCGGCCTCCTTGTACTTGAACTCCGGCATCGCCTTGAGCTGGTCCTTGGTGTAGGCGGTCGTCACCTTCTCGCCATTGTTGGTGATGGTGAGGTCGCTCCACGCCAGCTGGACCTTGCGCTCGCCCATGCCGAGGAAGCCGCCGACGCCGATGATCACGCCGGCGACGCGGCCCTGGCTGTCGAGATAGATCGACTCGATCTCGCCGATGGTCTGGTCCTGCGCGTTCTTGACGTTGCGGCCGATCAGCTTGCGCGTGTCGGCGGTCAGCGCCGGGTTGGGCGTCACGGTGCGGTCCTGCACCGTCGGCGCGGGCCTGCTCGCCGGCGGCGCGGTCTGGGCGTAGACGCCGGCCGCACCGAATGTGGTCAATGCGGCGGCGATGAGAAGCGGCTTGAACATGGCGCTGGCTCCGTGTGTTGAAAGCGTCGCTGAACCAACGGCCTCATCGAGACCGACGTTCCCGCGCCCAAAACACAGCGGCGGTTCGTGCAGAGCGACCGCGTCTATTGCGGCACGACCTCGAACAGTGCGTTGCGCAGCAGCTCTTCGGCGCGGGTGACGGCGGCCTCTTCCTTGGGCACGCCGGCGGCCATCAGGTAGTACACGCCGCCCTTGAACGGCATGAGGATCGTGCGCGAGGCGACCAGCGCGTCGGGCGCCAGGCACGTGATGTGGACCCGTCGCACGGCGGGTGAGCGAACGTCGGGCGCCACGCGCGCGGTGGTCTCGCCCTTGCAGGCCTGCATGATCCCGCTGATCGTGCCGACGGCGATCTTCTGGATGTCCGCTTCGGTCGCGTCGGGAACGATGTGCAGCAGGCCGAAGATGTTGTCGGATTGCCAGACGACCGCCGGCTTCAGCGCGGCGATGCTCGGCGCGAATTTCTTCTGCTCCTCCTCGTTGAGCAGGCGGAACCCGGGCAATTTGGTCAGCAGGTTGGCCGCCAGGCGCACGGCGTCGACCCGCTGGTCGGCGGTGAGCACCGGCAGGACGGCGCCCGCCTGCGGGTCGCCACTCGACGGAGCCGCACCGGCCGTCGAGCCGGGGGCGCCCGTGCCCCTGTATTGCTGGGCGCAGATGCGAAGGCTGGCCAGGGCGGCATTGGTGGACGTCAGCGCATAGTTGACGCTCACGCCGCCCTGCACCCGGATATGCAGGACGGAGCCGATGCGGAATTGCTCGAACAGCTCCGGCGAGTCCGGCAGCACGTTCCACAGCATCGTGCCGCCTGTATCGACAGCCTCGACGTTGGCGTTGAGCACCCGCGGTGCCAGGCCATCGACCCAGTATGTCACGGGGATCGTCTGGCCCACGGGATAGCGCCACCTCGGATGAAACCAGGCGATCCGCAACTGATCGCCCTCCACCGTGAAGGACATCTCCCCGCCGTCGGTGAAGCGGTTGTACGTCGAGCAACCGGAACGGCTGCCTTCTTTCCAGGCCCAGACCATCCATCCGGCCGGCCCGCCGACGCGCTGCTCGGTGCCGGGGATGGTCTCGCGCTTCTGAGCCATGGCCGAGATCGGCATCGTTGCGACGACGATGACGGCGATCCACGTCAGAACGGCTTTCATGATGTTCTCCCCCCGATCGGATGCTCAGGCGCCGGCGCGGGCGCGGATCTCGTCCTTGAACGTCTCGTAGCGCGCCCAGGCGTCGGATTTCTGCGCGGCGGTCATCGCGCCTTCGACCCTGGTACGGCCGGCGCTGCCTTCCTCGCGGATGGCCTCCTCGTCGTCCTCGCTCGCCAGGTTGAACCATTTGTGCGCCTCGGCGAGGTCCTGCAGCACGCCCTTGCCGTTCTCGGCCATCCAGCCCAGCCGCAGCCACGCCCGGCGCGAATGCGACGCGCGGTAGAGCCTGGCCGCCTCGACGTAGTTGCGCTTCACGCCGCGGCCGTGGAAGTGCATCTCGGCCAGCTGCCAGATGCCGTACGTCCCGTCGCGCGTGGCCCGGGTGTACCACTGGAACGCTTCGGGCAGGTTCTTCGGCGTCGCCGGCGTGCCTTCCTCGTAGAGCTCGCCGATATACAGGCTCGCCTCGTCCGAGCCCTTGTCGGCGGCCATGCGATACCACTTCAGCGCCGCCTGCGAGTCGGGCGCGAGCAGGCGCTTGAGCGCGGGATTATGGCGGTGGATGAAGTGCCGCTCGCCGCCCCAGTACAGGGTCCCGAGATAGATCTGCGCGTATCGCGCCAGCGACGGCGTGACCCCGTCTTCCTCGGCGACCTTGCGCAGCCAGGCGATCGCGTCGGTCACCTCATCGGCTGTCGCGGCCTTGTAGAGCAGCCCGGCGGCGATACTGAGCCGGGCGTCCGCGTCGGCCTGCGCGGCTGCCTGTCGAAGCCGCTCGAGATCGGCATCGGCTTCGGACGTGCTCATGGCTGCTTCCTCCGTACTGCGCGCATCCTAGCCCGCCGGTCGTTGGCGACAAGCCATGGATGGATTTTGACCATGCCTGCGCGACAAGATTTTTACCGGTCGCTTTTTTTGACCGTTTCGGTCCGGGCGACGGCGGAAAAACCCTTGTGCCATCGGCATCGGTTTGCAGTTAGTGCAGAAATAGGGAAATCGCCCGATCTGCGCTTTCATAGCGGGCATGGACATCGATGCACCATCGCTGGCCCGCGCCCTGGGTGGTCGCAAGGCCGGCGTCGATTTCTGGACGGCGCGCTGCCCGGCGCATGAGGACGGCACGCCGAGCTTCGGCATCCGCCAGGGCAAGGACGGCCGCGTGCTGGTGCGCTGCTACGCCGGCTGCGCGCAGGGCGACGTCATTGCGGTGCTCAAGCAGCGCGGGCTGTGGGGCGCTGCCAATCCGACGCCGGGATGGCGGCCGCCGCCGCCGCGTCCGAAGAAGGAGCCGCCGCCGCCGCCGGCCGAGCATGCGCTGAAGATCTGGCGCGAGGCGCGGCCGGCGCGCGGCACGATCGTCGAGCGCTATCTCGCGACGCGCGGTCTTTGCCTGCCCGACGGCGAGGCGCTGCGTTTCCACCCGCGTCTGTTCAACAAGTACGCGCGGGTGGCGGCGCCGGCGATGGTGGCGCTGGTGCAGCATGGTGTCAGCGGCGAGGCGCAGGCGATCCACCGCACCTGGCTGCAGCGCGACGGCTCGGGCAAGGCGGCGTTCGAGCAGCCGCGCCTGATGCTCGGCCCGTGCAAGCAGGGCGCCGCGCGCCTGACGCCGGCGGGTGATCGCTTGCTGGTGGGCGAGGGCATCGAGACGTGCCTGTCGGCGCTGCAGGCGACCGGCCTGCCGACGTGGTCGGCGCTGTCGTCGGGCGGCATCGCGGGCCTCGAGCTGCCGCCTGAGGTGCGCCGCGTGATCATCCTCGCCGACGCCGACGATTCGGGCGAGCGCGCGGCCCTGAGCGCCGCCACCCGCTGGCGCAACGAAGGCCGCGACGCACGCATCGCCCGGCCGCCGCGCGGCATGGATTTCAACGATCTGCTGCTGGCTGAAAGGCCCCGACCTCATGCTGAGGAGGCCACGTAGTGGCCGTCTCGAAGCATGGGCCACGGGCACGGCGTTGAGGCGTGGGTGAAGGAGTCGCGTATGCAAGAAGACATCGCCGATGCGATCGACGGGGCCGAGGCGCCGCCGCGTGACAAGGACACCGCGCAGAAGAAGCAGCGCGGCGGCGCCTCGCAGGCCGACGTGCTGGTGCGGCTGGCGGGCGAGGCGGTGCTGTTCCATACCGCCGACCGCACCGCCTACGCCGACGTGACCATCGAGGGTCATCGCGAGACCTGGCCGGTTCGCGCGCAGGGCTTCCGCCAATGGCTCGGCCTGCGCTTCTTCCAGGAGACCGGCGGTGCGCCCAACGGCGAGGCGCTCAGCGCGGCGATCAACGTGCTCGAGGCGCGCGCGCGGTTCGATGGGGCGCAATTGCCGGTGCATGTCCGTGTCGGCGGCGCGTGGGGCAAGCTGTACCTCGACCTCGGCGACGAGCGCTGGCGTGCGGTGGAGATCGACGCCAAGGGCTGGCGCATCGTCGACGCGCCGCCGGTGCGCTTCCGCCGCGGCGCCGGCATGCACGCCTTGCCGGAGCCCGAGCGCGGCGGCTCGATCGATGCGTTGCGCTCCTTCCTCAACGTGCGCAGCGAGGGCGATTTCACGCTCGCGGTGGCCTGGCTGCTGGCCTCATTGAGGGATCGTGCGCCCTATCCGGTGCTGGTGCTGGCCGGCGAGCAGGGCTCGGCCAAGTCGACGGTGTCGCTGATGCTGCGCAGCCTGATCGACCCGACGACGGCGCCGCTGCGCGCGCTCTCACGCGAGGAACGCGATCTCTTCGTCGCCGCGCTCAACACGCATGTGCTGGCCTTCGACAATCTCAGCGGCCTGCCGCAGTGGATCAGCGACACGCTCTGCCGCCTGAGCTCGGGCGCGGGTTTCGCCGTGCGCCAGCTCTACAGCGACCAGGACGAGCTGGTGTTCGAGGCCGCCCGCCCGCTGATCCTCAACGGCATCGAGGACATCGTCACCCGCGCCGACTTGGCCGACCGCGCGCTGTTCCTGACGCTCGAGCCGATCACCTCGGACAAGCGCCGCCCCATGGCCGAGCTGTGGAGCTCGTTCGAGCACGAACGCCCCAAGCTCCTCGGCGCGCTGCTCGACGCGCTCTCCCACGGCCTCAAGCACCTGCCCTCGACGACGTTGCCCCGCCTGCCCCGCATGGCCGACTTCGCCCTGTGGGCCACCGCCTGCGAAGGCGCGCTGTTCTGCCC
>JAFAZJ010000042.1 GCA_019239835.1 Alphaproteobacteria bacterium
TTCCAACGCGGCAATTGCCGGAGGTTGTCGGCGCCCATCAGCCACACGAAGCGCGCATGCGGATGGCGCCGGCGCAGTGCGCGCACCGTGTCGATGGTGTAACGCGTGCCCAGTTTGCGCTCGAGATCGGTGACACGCAGGCGCGGATGTGTCGCGGTGACGCTACGCGCGCCTTCCATGCGGTCTGCCAGGCTCGCCATGCCGTTGGCGGCCTTCAGCGGATTCTGCGGCGAGACCAGCCACCACACTTCGTCGAGGTCGAGCCGCTTCAGCGCCTCGAGCGAGATGTGCACATGACCCTCATGCGCCGGGTTGAACGAGCCGCCGAGCAATCCGATGCGCCGGTCGGTCAGGCGCGGCGGGTGTCTCACGTTGTCGGCGCCGTGTTGCGGCACGCCAGATCCTCGAGCTTGAACGGCTGGTCCTCGGGCAGCTTGATGCCGCAGAAGCGGAACTCGGCGACGAAGGCGCCGTCGACATAGATCTGGAAGCGCCACTCGCCCGGCGGGTCGGCGTCGTTGACGCACCAGGCGTGGCTGATCTTGCCATCGATCACCGGCATGCGCGTCTTCAACGTCGTGCCGTCGGATTGCGGCGTGATCTCGAAGCCCGATCCGGTGAAGCGCGTCGGACCGGGCGCTTGCTGGACCTCGGTCACCTCGACCACCCGGTCGCCGCCGCGCAGCACCACCACCCAGCCGAAGCACGCGCGCACCGGCCACAGCGGCACGACGTTGGTCTCGACCGGTCCGTTGGTGCGACCCTGGCCCACATCGATACGCACGAAGGGATAGCTGCGTGTCGGCTTGCGCTCGCTGGGCGCCGCGTGCGCCCACGTCGGCACGAGCGCCAGCGTCGCAACCGCCATCCACCGCAGGAACGCGTGTGTCATGCCTAGGGCCTGATCGTGCCGGCGCCGCGCACGATGTTCTTGTAGGTCGTCAGCTCGACCAGCCCGACCGGGCCGCGCGCATGAAGGCGGTCGGTCGAGATGCCGATCTCGGCGCCCAGGCCGAACTCGAAGCCGTCGGCGAACTGCGTCGAGGCGTTGTGCATGACGATGGCGCTGTCGACCTCGGCGAGGAAACGCTCGGCGGTCGCGGCGTTGCTGGTGACGATCGACTCCGTGTGGCCCGAGCCGTAGGTCGCGATGTGCCTGGCCGCACCCGCGACGCCGTCGACTGCCGCGACCGAGATGATCGGCTCGAGATACTCGGTGCGCCAATCCTGCTCGGTGGCCTCGCCGACGCGGTTGTCGAGCTGGCGCACCTCGGCATCGCCGCGCACCTCGCAGCCCAGCTCGATCAGGCGGTCGATCACCGGCCGGGCATGCGTGGCGAGCGCGGCGCGGTCGATCAGCAGCGTCTCGGCCGCGCCGCAGACGCCGACGCGGCGCATCTTGGCGTTGGCGACAACGTCGCGCGCCATGGCGATGTCGGCGTCACGATCGACATAGACGTGGCACAGTCCGTCGAAATGCTTGAGCACCGGCACGCGGCTCTCGGCCATCACGCGCTCGATCAACGGCTTGCCGCCGCGCGGCACGATCAGGTTGAGATGCTCGGTGGCGCGCAGCATCTCGCCTACCGCGGCGCGGTCGGTGGTCGGCACCAGCTGCACGCAATCCTCGGGTAGCCCAGACTTGACGAGTCCGCGGCGCAGGCAGGCGACAATCGCACGCGAGGAATGGAAGCTTTCCGAGCCGCCGCGCAGGATCACCGCGTTGCCCGATTTCAGGCAAAGCGCACCGGCGTCGGCGGTGACATTGGGCCGAGACTCGTAAATGACTCCGATGCAGCCGATCGGTACGCGCACGCGCGCAATCTTCAGGCCGTTGGGCCGCGACCATTCCTCGATCGTCTGGCCGACCGGATCAGGCAGAGCAACAATGTCGTCGAGCCCATGGGCCATGGCCTCGACGCGCGACGGATTGAGCTCCAGCCGGTCGAGCAGGGCGGCGGTCAGGCCGCGCTCGCGGGCCGACGCCATGTCCTTGGCATTGGCGTCGAGGATCGCCGCCGCCTCGGCCCGGATCAGCCGCGCCGCCTCAAGCAGGGCGGCGTTCTTGGTCGCGGTCGGGGCCACGCGCAGGGCCGCGGCCACGCCACGGGCGCGCGCGCCCATATCGCGCAAGAGGCGCGCGACGTCAGGGGCGGTATCCAGCGAGCTTAATTGGGCGGTCATTGTCCAAATGCACGTATAGCGGCTGGCTTATAAGACGGCTTGGTTCGCATGTCATCGGGGTCATCCGTTGCGACACCCGTTTCAAGGTGACAAGGCGAGTCGTAGAGCGTCTTCAAGTTTGCGATAGCCATTCTCCTTGAACAAATCAACGGCGTGCCAGCGATCCAGCCGGTCGGGAATAGGACACGGCTCCATCAAGACCGGAATCAGGAAGATCCTGCCTTCCGGTTGCTGATCGGCAACGTCAAGCGCATGAACTATCTCTTTCTGCACATGACCGCGCTTCTCGGATCGCGCCGAAAGGCAAACCAGCACAACGCGGGCAGCTGAAATTGCCTTACGAATCTCCAGCGCCCAATTCTGACCCGCCACCAAGTCTTCTTCGTCAAGCCACGGTGAAAAGCCTGATGACTTCAGTCGCTGATAGAGTTCCTTTACGGCCGGTTTGTCTTCAGATGCATGGCAAAGGAAAACTCGCGAGCCTGGATCACCGATCGACGGTGGCTGTTGGCGAGCTGGCGGCAAACTGGGCGGCATCCTGCTATCAATTTCCCGAAGAGAACGGTCGATCTCGCTCAGAGATCGAATTACCTCGGTTCTCAGAGCGATCAACTCTTGGCGATAGTCAAGGCTCTGAGGGTCTCCCCGCCCATAGGGCAGGGGTAGCTGACCATCGTGGAATCGGAAACCAACGGGCGGTTCCCCCGAATCGTCGCGCAGGAACGAAGGCCATTTCTGCTCGCTGGTTGGTACCGCTTTGATGATGAAAACGGGTCGCTGATCTTGTTGTCGCGCGTGAACCTCCGCGGCAAACCAGTCACGTTCGCGCCCGCACCAGTCCGATCTCAAGTACGATGGCGACATAATGATGAGAAGTAATGCCGACTTACTGACTGAATTTTTTAGCTCGCTAGTCAAACCCACAGTGGGATCGTAGTGCTCATCTAGCCAAACGTTGAGGTCGTCGAACCGCGGATCGAGATCGCGGATACTGTGAACTAAGTTGCGGACCAGGGCATGGGTCCACGTCGCGAGTGGAGACTCGCCCGATCGATCTGAGTGCGTGGTCGCGTAGCTTACGAAGATGTCGTACGCGTAGTGTGGTGCGAGATACGCCATCCTGATCGCCGTTATTGCCCCTTCTTGAAGACTGCCCGATAAGCTTGCTTTCGTCGAGCAGTAGGATCGGTCTTACAATCAGAACAATGCTAGGCGCGACTTACCTGCAACTTTCCGCGTAGATGGTTTGCGATGAAGGGCTGAGTTCCATGATCCACTTCTCGACCATCGCCAACGTCGCGCCGAGCTATGTCCATCGCGACAAGCAGATCATGCCGTCGGCGCCGTTGACGCTGAATGGTGGGCAGCTGAAATGGTACGACATCGCCTATCCTGAAACGCCCGTACCCGACGCGATCCGCCAGCTCGGCCGCGCCTATCTGGAGCGTGAGGCGGCGGCTGGCCGCATCGACGTCTCGGCCGATCTCGGCTTCGTCGTCCTGCACCGCTGCGGCCACAACGATTTCTACTTCCTGATCCTGAACACTTGGCGCAACGAGAACGAGCTCTGGGAAAGCGTCTACGCCCACGATACGCGCACGCAATCCGACTTCGAGCTCTTCCCACGCCCGGGCCCGCACCGCGGCACCTATTGTGTCTGGGAAATGGGCGCGGTGTGGCATGAGCAGCAGGTCTGGCGCCGCTATCTCAGGACGGCGCGCGACGATGCCGCCAAGCGCGCGTGGTTTGCCGATTCCTACAGCGGTCCGATTTAGGTGATCCGATGCCGTCGTTTTCCTTCCAGCAAGTCGACGTCTTTGCCTCCGCACCGTTGAAGGGCAATCCGCTCGCCGTGGTGATCGGCGCCGACGGCCTCAGCGATGCGGCGATGGCGGCATTCGCCAACTGGACCAATCTCAGCGAGACCACGTTCCTGCTGAAGCCGACGCAAGCTGGCGCCGACTACCGCGTGCGCATCTTCACGCCCGAGCGCGAGCTGCCCTTCGCCGGCCACCCCACGCTGGGCAGCTGCCAGGTCTGGCTCAACGCCGGCAACGCGCCCAAGGGCAGCCACGTCGTGCAGGAATGCGCCGCCGGCTTGATTCGCATCAAGCGCGACGCCGATCGTCTCGCCTTCGCCGCGCCGCCGCTGCGCCGCTCGGGCGACGTGGAAGAGGCAACGCTTCAGCGTATCGCCAAGGGCCTGCGGATCGAGCGCGGCGCCATCAAGGCATCCCAATGGTGCGACAACGGCCCGGGCTGGACCGGCATCATGCTGGAGAGTCGCGCGGCGGTACTGGCCTTGCGGCCCGATCACGCGGCGCTGGCCGATCTGAAGCCCGGTGTTGTCGGGCCATGGGATGCGAAGACCGACGGCAACGACGCGCAGTTCGAGCTGCGCGCCTTCGTGCCCAGCCGCTCCACCGAGGATCCGGTGACGGGCAGCCTGAACGCTGGCGTGGCGCAATGGTTGATCGGCGCCGGACTCGCGCCGTCGTCATATGTCGCGAGTCAGGGTACGGTACTGGGCCGAGCCGGACGTGTTCATGTCGAGCGCGATGGCGAGGACGTATGGATCGGCGGTCGTACGGTCACCTGCGTCGATGGCCGCGTGACGCTCTGATCAGGCGGTCGGAGTCAGCGGCTCCGGCGAGGCGCCGACCGGGCGGCGCAGGCAGGCGACGTGGTGGCCCTGTGCTACCTCGATCAGCGGCGGCACCTCGACCTTGCACTTGGGCAGGGCGTAGGGGCAGCGGGTGTGGAAGTGGCAGCCCGGGGGCGGTTTAGCCGGGCTGGGCACGTCGCCCTGCACGATGATGCGCCGCGCCTTCTTCTTCGACGGGTCCGGCACCGGTGCGGCCGACAGCAGTGCCTCGGTGTAGGGATGCATCGGCATCGAGAACAAGGTTCGCTTGTCGGTCAGCTCGACAATCCGGCCGAGATACATCACCGCGATGCGGTGACTGATGTGGCGCATCACCGCCAGATCGTGGCTGATGAAGAGGTAGGCGAGCTTGTACTCGTCCTGCAGGTCGATCAGCAGGTTCAGCACCTGAGCCTGCACCGAGACGTCGAGCGCCGAGACCGGCTCGTCGGCCACGATCACGTCGGGGTTCACGGCGAGCGCCTTGGCGATGCCCAGACGCTGGCGTTGGCCGCCGGAGAATTCGTGGGTGAAACGGTTCATCGCGTCGGGCCGCATGCCCACGCGCTCCAGCAGCTTGGCGACGCGCTCGTCCTTATCGCGGCCGCTCGCGATGCCGAAATTCTCCAACGGCTCGCCGACGATGGTGCCGACCTTCAGCCGCGGGTTCATCGAGGAGTAGGGATCCTGGAACACCGTCTGGATGCGGCGGCGGTGATGCCACATGCGGCCCGGCGAGAGGTGCGTAACGTCCTCGCCGTCGAGCAGGATCTGGCCCGATGTCGGTTCGATCAGCTTCAGCACCGTCTTGCCCACGGTGGACTTGCCGCAGCCGGACTCGCCCACGAGCCCCAGGGTCTCACCGCGACGGATGGCGAAGCTCACGCCGTCGACCGCCTTCACCGCGCCGGTGCGCCGCTGCAGCAGGCCGCTATGGATGGGGAAGTGCTTCACCAGGTTGCGCACTTCCAGGCTGGGCGCGTCGCTCATGCCGCCACCGCCTGCACGCGTGCTGTCTCCCAGCAGGCTGCGAGATGGCCCTTGCCGTGATCCTCCAACGGCGGTGCCTCGACGCGGCAGCGCTCGGTGGCGAAGTCGCAGCGCGGCGCGAAGGGGCAGCCGGCGATAGGGCGATCCAGTCGCGGCACCATGCCCGGGATTTCCTTCAGACGCGGCCTTCGGCCGGCGGTCTCGGCGTCGGCGTCCAAACGCGGGATCGCGCGCATCAGGCCGTGCGTGTAGGGATGTAGCGGCCGGGCAAAGAGTTCTTCAACCGGCGCCTCCTCGACCTTGCGGCCGGCATACATCACCACGACGCGCTGCGTCGTTTCGGCGACGACGCCAAGGTCGTGCGTGATCATGATGATTGCGGTGCCGAGCTTCTCTTTCAGCTCCAGCATCAGGTCGAGGATTTGCGCCTGGATGGTGACGTCGAGTGCCGTGGTCGGCTCGTCGGCGATCAGCACGCGCGGATCGCAGCTGAGCGCGATAGCGATCATCACGCGCTGGCGCATGCCGCCGGAGAGCTGGTGCGGATATTCGTCGAGCCGGCGGCGGGAATCGGCGATGCCCACGAGGTCGAGCATCGCCTGCGCGCGTTCGCGGGCCTGCTGCTTGCTGACGCCGGTGTGGCGCCAGACGTTCTCGGCGATCTGCGTGCCGACCGTCAGCACCGGGTTCAGGCTGGTCATCGGCTCCTGGAAGATCATCGAGATACTCTTGCCGCGGATCTCGCGCATCTGTTCTTCGCTCAGACGCGTCAGCTCGCGGCCCTCGAACTCGACCGAGCCGCGGGCGATGCGCGCGGTCTCGGGCGGGATCAGGCGCATGATGGTGAGCGCCGTCACCGACTTGCCGCAGCCCGATTCTCCCACGATGCCCAGAGTCTCGCCGGCCGCGAGGTCGAACGACACGCCGTCGACCGCGCGGATGATCCCGTCACGTGTATGGAAATGCGTGGCCAGATCGCGGACCGTGAGGATGCTCACATGCGCCTCGCCAGCCGTGGGTCGAGGCGGTCGCGCAGCCCGTCGCCCAGCAGGTTCACCGCCAGCACGGTGAGAGCCAGGAAAGCGCCGGGAATGAAGATGCACCACGGCGCGCGCAGGAAGAAGCTGCGGCCCTGGGCGATGATGTTGCCCCAGCTCGGGATCTCCAGCGGCACGCCGGCGCCGAGGAAGCTCAAGCCGGCTTCGATCAGCATCGCCGCGGCGCAGATGTAAGTCGCCTGCACGATCAGGGGCGCCAGCGTATTGGGCAGGATGTGGCGCACCATCAGCTTGAGGCCGCGGGTGCCGCCGGCGATGGCGCTTTCGATATAGGGCTGGGCGCGGATGGAGAGCACCACCGCGCGCACCACGCGCACGACGCGCGGCACCTCGGGGATGACGATGGCGACGACGACGATGAACAGGCCGGGCCGTGTGAGCGTGATCAGCGCGATCGCCAGGAGGATCGAGGGGATCGCCATGATGCCGTCCATCACCCGCATGACGACGGCGTCGAGGCGACGGAAATAGCCGCAGAGAATGCCCAAGGCCAGGCCGAGCACGGCCGAGATCGCCGCCACGGTGATGCCGACGACCAGCGACACGCGGGCGCCGTGCAGGGTGCGGGCGAAGTTGTCGCGGCCGAACTGGTCGGTGCCGAACCAGAATTTCTCCGAGGGCGGGCGCAGGCGGTTGATGGTGTTCTGCTTCAGCGGATCGACGCTGAGCCAGGGGGCGAAGACCGCCAAGCTCACGAGGATCGTCAGCAGCACGGCGCCAGCGAAGATCGTGGGATTGCGCCGGATCGGCGTCCAGATGCGCTGCGCGAGCGATGGCGTATCGTTGGTGGCGTCGAGCGCGGCATCGGAAGGAACGGCGACCATGCTCAGTACCGGATCCGCGGATCGAGGAAGGCGTAGGAGATGTCGATCATCAGATTGACCAGCACCTTGGCGGCGGCGAACACCATGATCAAACCCTGCACGATCGGATAATCGTGCTTGAGCACGGCGTCGACGGTGAGGCGGCCGAGGCCGGGGATGTTGAACACCGTCTCGGTGATCACCACACCGGAGATCAACAGCGCGATGCCGATGCCGATCACGGTGACGATCGGCACGGCGGCATTCTTCAGGGCGTGGAGCAGCAGCACCCGCTTGGTGGCCAGCCCCTTGGAATTGGCGGTGCGGATGTAGTCCTGCGACAGCACCTCCAGCATCGAGGCCCGCGTGATGCGCGCGATCAGCGCAATGTAGGT